>NZ_JBFGZY010000117.1:0-13465 GCF_041586535.1 Psychromonas sp.
AGAAACTGGTTGGAGCAGTGGCAATGCCATGGCCTTTATCTTCACCGGCTCTGGAAGAAGGGTTGCAGAAGCCTATGAAGGCGATCAGGCTGGAGCACCGCTGCTTTATATTGAATATACAACAGATAGCAGTATGATCGCGCCGGTTATTACCCTGCTCGGGAACAATCCGCTTACCCTTAATCTCGGTGATAACTTTATCGATCCCGGCGCAACCGCCCAGGATGATGTCGATGGCGATATCAGTGGCGCAATCGTGTTCAGCGGCAGCGTGGATACCAACACCGCAGGCACGTATGAGCTGACCTACAGCATTACCGATTCTGACGGCAACAGTGCCTCAGTGACCCGCAATGTGATAGTCAGTGATGGAAGTTCAGAAGTTATCGTGCTTCAAAGCCGGGTTTCAACAGGTAATGATGATGCTAAAGAACGTCCCGGCGGCAAAATGTATCTCACCAGTTCCGATCTTGAGTTGGTTCTGGATAGTAATGCAATGCAGACGATCGGAGTTCGCTTTACTGGTCTGTCTATTCCGGAAAATGCGTTCATCACCAATGCCTATATCCAGTTTCAGGCCGATGAAATTGATACCCTTTCGGATATTCAGCTTAACATAGTTGCCCACAGCACAAGCAATGCACCTGGCTTTACCACGACAAACTATGATATGAGCTCCCGAACTAAAACCAATGCGTCCGTATCATGGGCACCTGCCGCATGGAGCACTATAGGAGAGGCAGGAGAAGCTCAGCGCACTCCTGACTTATCTGCAATCGTACAGGAAGTCGTCTCAGAAACTGGTTGGAGCAGTGGCAATGCCATGGCCTTTATCTTCACCGGCTCTGGAAGAAGGGTTGCAGAAGCTTATGAAGGCGATCAGGCTGGAGCTCCGTTACTGCATGTGGAATATTCGATCCTGTAAACGTGTATATTTTTAATGCAGGAAATTAATCGCGAATAAAATTTTCATCTGGATACATTGCGACTACTATTGCATGAGCGAATAGCAGCAAGGAATTTGCCCACATGGATGTGAAAAACCTTATAATTTTTATCATTATACTCAATAAATTTACGGTATAAATCTCACTCATACACTTCGCTCTACCAGACTGCGGAGATGAGTAACATCGTTTCGTTTGCTTTCTGATATAGAAAAACAAAAAAGTAGATAATTGCTATCAGCTGCTAAGTGAATCTTTGTCGAATTACCGCATCGGCTTTTTCCAAGACGTTCAGGTGTTGCAGCCCTGTATTATCTTGGTGAGTCCTAAACCATCAACATCTCCCATTAAAGCCTTCATGTCGTGCTAAAAAATTGAATAAATGAGATAAAATACCTTTCTTATGTTAAAGGTTAAGCATCTAAAAATAACGTTCCAGTTGCCAAGTTCTACGAGCAAACTCCATCATGGTTCTAAGGCGACGGTGTATTTATTCTAATGTACTTCTCTGCTCAGCTTTATTATAAACTTTTCATCATATGAGGTAACTTTATCCTCCACCTATCAATTAACATTTTTCTCGCTACACTGAGAGTTCAGTAGCTTGGACTGATCTTTTTCTAAAAAGTAATTTAAAACCTTATAATCTCAATACAGAAGATGTTTTTAAAAAAGCCTATGAGAAACCTCACCTTTTATGAAAAAAAACATTTATACATTAACAATGTGTTGACAGAGGTGTAACACTAACACAGAGAAAAATTGATGTTTATATTACAGAAAATAAAATTTCTGCAATACTTTATGTGAGTGGCGACTTTTAAAAGAGCTTATTTCCTGTTCTTGTAACATAACTCCTATACAAATTATCCACTCAACGCGAAAAACATATTGTTATAATGTAAGTGGTTTTCTATAAACTTGTCCGTTGCTTAGTTAGGTCTAAATGATTATTAGAGAATTAAAGTCTACCCTATTTTTAGCTTAGTGGTGTTTATCAATCTTAATTAGATGGCTCAATACTGACAGCTAAAAATATCGACAACGGTTTCAAGGAATCAATAATAAGGATATTTATCTTGTAATGTGATTATTTGAAGGTGTTAGTATGAAATGCTTCCAGAAAGAGCTTTCCCGTATTGGAATTGTTATGGATGCGATTCTATTTAATTCTTATATTATTACTGTGACTTTACTAGGCATCTCTCTGCTCATGGTTGCCCCACGATTGATGGCCGATGAAGTGGAGGCTAACCTCATTCAGATTATTGATGCCTCTAATTTCCCCGCCCCAGATACGTCAGGTATCATCTACATTCCTTCTCAAGATGCTTTTTTGGTAACAGACTCTGAAATCAACGAAATGGCTATTTTTCAGGGCTTCAATGTGTTCAAGGTCAACATTAACGGCAATCTGCTTGAAACCTTTTCTACGCTCCCGTTTTCCAAAGAGCCTACCGGTATAACAGTCAATCTGTTGAACAATCATTGTTTCTTTTCTGATGATGACCGTAAGTCAATCTACGAGATAGATCCGGCGGATGATGGCTTCTGCCTCACCGCGGACGACATTGTCACTTCGTTCACCACAGACAATCATTTTGGAAGTTCGGATCCCGAGGACGTGACTTATGGTCTTGAATCTCTCTTTATAGTTGATGGTAATAATAATAGAGTGTACAGGATTAGTAATAATAATGGCGTATTTGATAACGTAACAGAAAACAATTTGGTTGATAGTTTTGATACAAAGAGCCTGGGGGTAACTAATCCTGAAGGGATCGTTTTTGATTCAACAAATGACTCTTTATTTATCGCAGGCCACCATGAACAGGCAATTATTCAGACCACCACATACGGAATACTGTTACGCACTATTGACATATCAGCTATCAACGCCGACAAACCATCTGGACTAGCGCTGGCACCCAGTAGTGAAGTTCCGACAACCACCAATCTATATATGGTAGCACGCGGTGTTGACAACAATAGCGATCCTAATGAAAATGATGGAGCTATATACGAACTAGAGATTCCCACAAACTTAACCCCCTTAAATAATATGCCTGTAGTTTCGACAGGTGAAAATCAATCAATTATACTGCCGGTTACTGCCCAGCTCAGTGGCAGCATTTCCGATGATGGTAAGCCTAATGGTTCTTTGATCGCAACATGGAGCAAACAGAGTGGGCCGGGACAAGTCAGCTTTACAGATCCCCACAATCTAAATACCGAGGTCTCATTCTCAATGGCTGGCACTTATGTACTGCGCCTTACGGGGTATGATGGAGATCTATATAGTTTCGATGATCTGTCAATTGTTGTCACCAGTCACATCCCTGTGATTATTCTGAACGGTACCAATCCAATGAATCTAAATCTCGGTGAGACCTTCAGCGATCCGGGGGCAACAGCGATGGACGATGCGGATGGTGATCTGACCGCTTTTATACAGAGCACCTCAAATGTAGACACTTCCAATGTTGGTATCTACCAGGTTACCTATACTGTGACTGATTCTGACGGCTACAGTGCATCGGTCAACCGCCGTGTTGTAGTCAGTGATGGAATTTTCTCTCTGCAAAGCAGAGTTTCAGCAAGTACAGATGATGCCGAAGAACGTCTAGACGGAAGAATGTATCTTACTAGTTCCGATCTTAACCTGGCCGCTGATAAACAGCTTCAGACAATTGGAGTTCGTTTTAGCGATCTGCCTATTCCAACAACTGCTATCATCACCAAAGTCTATATCCAGTTTCAGGCAGATGAAACTGACTTCCTATTGGATACACAGCTTAACATAGTTGCTGAAAGTACAGACAATACACCTGTTTTTACTGATACAGACTACAATATCAGCTCTCGCAACAAAACCAATGCGTCCGTATCATGGGCACCTGCCGCATGGAGCACCATAGGAGAAGCAGGAGAAGCTCAGCGCACTCCAGACTTGTCTGCAATCGTGCAGGAGATCGTCTCTGAAACAGGTTGGCAGAGTGGCAATGCCATCGCCTTCATCTTTACTGGTACAGGGACAAGAACTGCTGAGGCTTATGATGGTGAGCAAGCGGCCGCACCGTTGCTATATCTGGAATATACAACAGATAGCAGTATAATAACGCCGGTTATCACCCTGCTCGGTGACAATCCACTTACCGTCAATCTCAATGACACCTTCACCGATCCCGGCGCGAATGCCCAGGATGATGCCGATGGCGATATCAGTGACGCAATAGTGATCAGCGGCGCGGTGGATACCAACACCGCCGGCACCTATCTGCTCACCTATAGCGTCACCGATTCCGACGGCAATAGTGCATCAGTGACCCGAGAGGTGATTGTACACGGAAACACCGTCCCCCCAGTTATCACAGTGCTCGGGGACAATCCACTTACCGTCAATCTCAATGACACCTTCACCGATCCCGGCGCGACTGCCCGGGATGATATTGATGGCGATGTCACTTCAGAGATCGTAATCAGCGGTACAGTGGATACCAACACCGCCGGCAGCTATGTACTGACTTACAGCGTCACCGACTCCGACGGCAACAGTGCGTCGGCGACCCGCAATGTGATAGTCAGCGATGGAACTTCAGAAGTTATCGTTCTACAAAGCAGGGTTTCAGCAGGAGCGAATGATGCTAAAGAGCGCATAAATGGCAAGGTGTATCTCGGCAGTACCGATCTTGAGATGGCCTTTGACAATAATTCGCTGCAGACAATCGGAGTTCGGTTTATCGATCTATCTATGCCTGCAAATGCAATCATCCACAAAGCCTATATCCAGTTTCAAAGCGATGAAATTGATACTCTCTCGGATATTCAGCTTAACATCGTTGCCCAAAGCACAAGCAATGCACCTGAGTTTACCACGGCAGACTACAATATAAGCTCCCGAACCAATACCAATGTATCCGTATCATGGTCACCCGCCGCATGGAGCATCATAGGAGAAGCAGGAGAAAATCAACGCACTCCGGACTTATCTGCGATTGTGCAGGAAATTATCTCAGAAACAGGTTGGAACAGTGGTAATGCCATGGTCTTCATCTTCACTGGTACAGGAAGAAGGGTTGCAGAATCTTACAATGGTGACCGTGCGGGAGCGCCGCTGCTTTACGTGGAATATTCGAGCGAGTAAACCTGTGTTCTATTTTAAATTTAGGAAATTAACTGCGAATAAAATTTCACTTGAAGGTAATCTCCAGGAATTTTACGATCGCGAGACAGCTTAAACTACTTGAAGACTCAGGGGCTCGCTCAAAGGCCAGATCAAGGCAAAATATGTAGAGCACCGTATTCCCTTTTCAAGTATTGTACACAGAGCTGGATTTTGGGCTAAGCTTACGAAAAGTAATTTATAGTTATATAACGTCAATATAGAAGGCACTCAAAATCTTCTGAGGATCGCATTATTTCTATAAAAAAACACACGAATACACCAAAAAATTGGCTTGGAAGTGAATTAACGACAAGGTAGAAATTAATGATAAAGTAGTAAAATGCTTTTTACATTGCAGAAAATAAAATTAGTACAATACTTTAATGTGAGTGGTGGTTTTTAAAAGAGCTTATTTTGCGGTTTTTATAACATAACTTCTTTCCAATTTACCTGCTCAATGCAAAAAGCATATGACCTTAGTGTAAATAATTTTTCTATAAACTTTGTTTTGTTTGTTGTTTAGTTTAGGCATAACTGATTATTCGAATTATAACCCGCCCTATTCTTAGCTTAATGGTGTTTATCAATCTTAATAAGATGGCTCAATACTGACAACTAAGAATATCTATGACGGTTTCAAGGAATCAATGATAAGGATGTTTATCTTGTGATTTGATTATTTGAGGGTTTTATTATGAAATGCTCCCCGAAAGAATTTTCTCGTATTAGACTTGTTATAGATGCGATTGTATTCAATTCTTATATTAAAGTTGCAACTTTAATAGGTATCTTTTTGTTAATGGTTGTCCCTCGATTAATGGCCGATGCAGTAGAGGCTAACCTCATTCAAATTATTGATACCTCTAATTTCCCAGCACCAGATACAGCAGGTATCGTTTACCTCCCTGACCAGGATGCTTTTTTAGTCACAGATTCTGAAATCAATGAAATGCCGATTTTCAAAGGGGTCAATGTGTTCAAGGTCGACCGTCACGGCAGTCTGCTTGGAACATTTTCAACCATTCCGTTTTCCAGTGAGCCCACCGGGATAACAATCAATCCTTTGAATAACCATTGCTTCTTTTCTGATGATGATCGTAAGTCAATCTACGAAATTGATCCAGGGGATGACTCCCTTTGCCTCACCGCGGATGACTTTGTCACTTCGTTCGCCACCGACAATAATTTTGGCAGTTCAGACCCTGAGGACGTAACTTACGGCCTGAACTCTCTATTTATCGTAGATGGTATTAATAAGAGGGTGTACAGGGTTATGCCCGGCCCAAATGGCGTATTTGATAACGTATTAACAGGGGATGATTTAGTTAGTAGTTTTGATACAGAGAGCCTGGGAGTGACAGATCCTGAAGGTATCGTTTTTGATTCAACTAATAACACTTTGTTTATCGTGGGTAGCCGCGAAGATTTAATCATTCAGACATCCACGGAAGGACTATTGTTGCGCACTATTGATATTTCTAGTATCCATCCCACAAGGCCCACTGGACTTGCTCTGGCACCTAGCAGCGATAACCAGTCAATGACCAGCCTGTACATGGTGGCTCTCGGTGAAGACAATGATAGCAATCCAAATGAGAATGATGGCATGATTTACGAGCTGCATATCCCTGCATTCATGCGGGGAAATGCGATGCCTGTAGTTTCAGCCGGTGAAGAGCAGTTGATTACACTGTCAGATAATGTCCTGCTCAATGGTAGTATTTCCGATGACGGGCTGCCTGATGGTACACTGAGTGCGACATGGAGCAAACAGAGCGGCCCGGGGGAAGTTAGCTTCGCAGATCCTAACAGCCTTAATACCACCGCTTCTTTCTCGGTGGCAGGCAATTATGTACTGCGCCTCACGGGTTACGATGGCGAACTACATAGTTTCGATGACCTGTCAATTATTGTAGTCAAAAACGAAACATCAGAACTTTCTGTTCTGAATAGCCGGGTTTCAGCAAGTACAGATGATGCCGAGGAGCGGGCAAACGGTAGCATGTATCTTAACAGTTCTGACCTTGAGTTAGTCTTAGAGCATGATCTGCAGACAGTAGGTGTGCGTTTTACCAATCTGACTATCCCCGAGAACGCAGTTATCACCAAAGCTTATATCCAGTTTAGGGTAGATGAAACCTCTCCGGAAAGTGCGCAGCTCAGCATTTATGGTGAAAGCACAAACAATGCGCTTGCTTTCGACAATACAAAATACAATATTAGTAGCCGAAACAAAACCAACGCATTTGTATTCTGGGAGCCCGCTGTTTGGAACGCCGTCGGAGCAGAGGGAGAAGAGCAAAGCACCCCGGATCTGTCAGCGATTGTACAGGAGATCGTCTCCGCAACCGGTTGGAGCAGTGGCGATGCCATAGCCTTTATTTTCACGGGTACAGGGCAAAGAGTTGCCGAAGCTTATGATGGAGATCAGACTGGTGCACCGCTGCTTTACATCGAATACCGATATAATGGTGGCGCCACGCAGCCGACGATAGAATTAAAATCACCTTCTGATGGTGACGTCCTTTCCGGTACCATCAACTTACAGGTTGATATCAGCGATGATTCTGAAGTAACCAGCGTTCAATATCAGTGGGACAGTCGAAATATAGGTTCCCCTGTTACAGAATCCCCTTTCAATTTAATCTGGAACACAGCTGAAATAGGCGATGGTTTTTTTACCCTGACCGCAATCGCCACTAATTCAAAGGGTGATACAACAGAATCTAACTTGGTAGTTGTTCAGGTCGCAAATGAAGTGAGCAGCTCGAATCCGACAACTCCCCCACCATCTCCACCATCTCCACCATCTCCACCATCTGGCGATACCCTAAATGTACCTGAACAGTATGCAAGCATTCAGGCAGCTGTGGATGCCGCCAAGTCAGGAGATTTGGTACTAATTGATCCAGGAATTTATACAGGTGGAATTAAAGTTTCCTCACAAGGAATTACAATTGCGTCTAGGTTTATGTTTTCAGCCGATGCAAGTGATGTAAAAAATACGATCATTAAAGGAGGGACTCCCGTTATTTTGGTTGATGGCAGCGCAGGCGATACCAGAATCATTGGCTTGACCATTATGAATGGAACGAAAGGTGTGCAGTGCTACGCGTTCTGCGAAGTTCTGAATAATTTTTTTGATAACGTCGGTTCAGATGCAATGAGTTTAGAGGGCACAGGCGGAAAAATTATCGCAAATGAATTTATTGGTTCTGGCGATGACGCCATTGATCTTGATGGCCCCGGCGAAACATGGATTTCTGAAAACAACATTAAGGGATGCAAAGATGACGGTATAGAGATTCGTAACTTTGACTACTCAGGGCCAATTATAAACGTTGTTATACGTAATAATTCAATTGATGACGTGGGCGAAGATGGACTGCAGTTAATCGATTATCCAGCGAATTCAAATAGAATTTTTACTTTTGAAAATAATCTGATCACCAATAGTGACGATGCAGGAATAGGTTTGATGGCCAACGGGGCCACTGTGGAAAACCTCAGCGCAGCAAGTGTGCCTGAGAGGATCTATGTTTTTAATAATACCATTGTTGGCAACAAAGTAGGATTATCAGGAGGGGACAATCTGGTTGCAGTAAACAATATCTTTGCTGATTCGTCACTCTACGCGATAAAGGGCGTTAACGGCAGTTCAATAGCCGCCTATAACTTATACTACAATACTAACGGTAACATCTTTGATTCAAATATCACTCAAGAAACCATGTTAAATGCAAATCCGATGTTTGACAGTACTTATCAATTACAAGATGGTAGCCCTGCCATTGACAGCGGTACGCAGGAATTTGTCTATGAGGGAGAAACAGTTTTACAACGCAGCAGTTTTCTAGGTGAAAATCCAGACTTGGGAAGTATTGAAAGCAAGTGATTTGTTAAAAAGAAAAACGTATTACAAACGCAATGGTAGTAAACAAATAATCTTATTAAGCTATACCATTGCGTTAATAAAATAGATTTATTATTCAAATAGTTAAGCCCCTGAAAATTATTCTATGTAAGCGCAGTTTTTAATGATCAAACGCATCGTCCTGTTCACAATATAGTTCGCTTTTCTAATGTCCTCAGGATAAATTGTAAGCTTTAAAGTTACGCCAGTGTGCGCGTCATGAACGATTAATTTAAGGGCTATTTATAAATGGAATCCCGAAAATACGGTGGCATGGAGTCATTTAATCTTCGCGAATAAGATTCTTTTATTGGTAAAGTTTAAGCAGAATGATAGTCGAGATAAACGATGAAATTGATTGAGTCAACACGAGGATGAAACAGCCTGGTGATAACTTGCTGCATAACTATTAGATTATAAATAAGCAGCACACCGTTATTATGACAGCTTCCCTATTTTTGTACGAAAATCATACTTCCCAGTGTAAAGACCTGATCAATTTTACTGGTTAAAATCAAAAAATAATATCGTTTTTTCAATTCCAATAGACAGCTATTACTCAATCAAACGCCCTTTTCTACGGCGTCTAAGGAGAAATGCTGACGCGACGAATAATAATAGAGTCATGTCAATGCTGCCCCCACCTCCCCCGCCCGCTGGAGCGGAAACATTAATTTTCACAACATCGAAATTATATCTTTCACCATCGTAGCCGGTGAGAACCAGTTCATAATTGCCTGATACCGAGAACGAAACGGTGGTATTGAGGTTGTTAGGCTCTGCGATGACAACTTCCCCCGGGCCGCTATATTTGCTCCATAGTGAAGTCACCGCATCATCGGAAATACTGCCACTAAGCAGAACTTCATCTGGCAGTGTGATTGATTGATCTTCTCCGGCGGAAACCACAATCCCCTCGGCGTCCAGGATGATGGGTAGTACAGGGATTTCTAACTCATAAATCTTACCGTCATTTTCATTTGGATCCTCCACATTGTCCAGTCCACGATCAACCATGTAAATCCTGGTAATTGACGGATCCTCGCTACTGATTACCAGCGCAAGTCCGGATGGATTAATCGCGTCGATAGCTGATATGTCAATAGTACCCAGCAGCACTCCGTACGTGGTGGTCTGAATGATTAATGGATTTTCATGCCCCACGATAAATAGGGTATTATTTCTTGAATCGAAAACAATGCCTTCAGGATCTCCTATACCTAAGCTCGCTGTATCGAAGCTATTATAAAGTTCATCATCATTTGTTAATACATCTGCGAAGGTTCCATTTGAGGGAATCATTCTGTAGACTTTATTATTAACACCACTCACAAAAAATAGAGATTCCTCGCCGTAAGTGACGTCCTCTTGATCCGCTATTCCAGTACGAAACGGAGTGATACTATCGTCTACGGTGAAACAGAGGCCATCAGTGCCGGGATCAATCTCGTAAATTGACTTGCTGCCGGTATCATCAGAAATAAAACAATGATTATTGTCTGGGTTGATTGTAATCCCGTTAGGCTCATCGGAAAACGAAAGCAGTCCAGAAGTGATAAAAGGATTATCAACACCATCTATGCAGGGACCATCATTTTCGCATTGAATCGTTGTAAAAGTACCAAGTACTTTACCATCACGGTTGATCTTGAATACATTAACGCCCTTAAACATGTCCAACTCATTAACTTCTCCGTCAGTAACCAAAAAAGCGTCCTCGACGGGAAGGTAGACAATACCTGACGGGTCCGGGCTTGGGAAAATAGAGGTATCAATACTTTGAATAAGAATAGCTTCTGTTTCGTATGCCATTAATCGACCGGATGGTATTGCCAGGGAGATGCCCACTAAAATCGCAGTTATCGCATAAGAATGGAATCGAATCACCTTCAAAACTATTTCAATATAAGAAAATCCTCTCTGTATACATGTCATAATAATCCCTTGAATTAATCACGTGATAATAGCAGTATACGGGAAATAGATCTGAAACCACTTAATTTCTCAGCACCTACCTCTCATTTTGATTAGTTAACCTCAGCTCTGGATAAGCAAATCGATACAATACCGCTATTCCCACATATTTCTGCGTTAAATCATCTACCAATAGCCGGCTATTGCTACGATGATTCGCCTTGAACTACACAAAACTAACGGCACTGTATAATATAAAACGTTAACATTATGATATTAAAAGCAATGACGCTTTCATTATCCAGAGTTGAGGTTAGTTATAAACACACCACCAAGATCGAGTTTAAAAATGAATGAAGGACAGAAAAACAACAAATAGAAGCCTACAAACGCTCGTTATTTTCTATGCTAACGATGTGAGATTTATTACTACTTAGCATTAAGCAGTCCTGCCAGCGTCTTGAATTCAAATGAAATATCATTGATTTACAGATGGCAATAAACAATAAAATGAGTCTCATTGCGTAAAATTAGCAGTTCAGTCAGAATATGACTACTAATTGTTCAAAATATGCCTACTATTAGGAATAAACCATAAAAGAGAGCACCTAAATGTCGATTAAGATACAAGCTTTAATTTCAAGTGCCTGGCATATGGGTGCAGCCATGGTGAACAAAGTTATTATTTTACTAGTATATGTGGTGATTGCCCGCTTTATAGAAATCGAAGAATTTGGTTATGTTGCCTTCGCATACCTGATATTTCAATTTCTTTCTCTTTTTATCGGTGCAGGAATCAAGGAAAACTTGGTTAAACGCGATCACTGGGATGATGAATATGCCAGTTCTGCTTTTTGGCTTGTATTGCTGATTTCTCTTATTATCAGTGGCTTGGCTGTTATTATTATCCCTCCGATAATTATTTACTTTTACAATAAAGATATGGCTAACATATTTATTAGTATGAGTTTTATTCCAATAATCAGTGCATTTAGAATTATCCAAACTGCAAAAATGGAGAGAGATTTTTTATATAAAAGTTTGGCTATCAGAAACGTTTTAGCTTCAGTTATAGCGGGGATAGTTGGAATTTATTTAGCAATTGAGGGGTATGGCGCATGGGCCTTAGTTTATAATAAATTTATTTTTGCTATTGTAAGTGTTTTATTGCTCTGGTGGCTATCAGGTTTCATTCCTAAACTCAAGTTTTCTACAACAGATATTAAAGAGCTTTATAAGTTTAGCCTGCCTATTATGGGAGTTGAGATCATTACTTTCTGGCAGAGCAGGGTCATTGACTTTATTGCGAGTATCTTTTTAGGACCGGCTGCTTTTGCACTAATGGATGTAGGCAGGAAAATCATTAATACTTTTTATCTGGTAGTGTTGAGTCCTTTAAGAAATGTATCACTTTCTTTGTTGTCACGGGTCAACGATAAAGAAAAGGATCTTACCTATATCAAAATAGTTTATCTGGTTTCCTTTTTTGTTTATCCCCTTATTACTGTTTTAGGTTTACATTCTGAATATGTCATCACATTGGTTTTTTCTGATAAGTGGCATGACAGTGTTGAGATAATGGTCGTTTTTAGTTATGCCGTTTATCCCTTTGTCGCTAACTGGTTTTCGCATACATTGATGATTTCCTATGGACAGACATCTTTATTATTTAAAATAAACGTAGCCAGTATGATTTTAATGCTGATAGCCGCCTTAATCAGCTTTCCGTTTGGTTTAAAAGCACTGGTGATGGGACAGGTGGTTATAGAATACTTATTATTGTTTGCCAGAATATGGATATTGTATAAATTAATCGCCTTTGATTATAAGAAATTTTTCAGATACCAGACACCCGTTTTTCTAATTGGCTTGTTCTGTATCTTCATTTTTAATTTTTCAGGAAATTATTTTTTGATGGAAAATAATTTGTATGGTTATGCGATTTCTTTCACCTCATGGATAATTTTATATTACGCCTGTATTTTTTTATTAGACAAGCATTACTTCAAAGAATGCTATAGATTAACCTTTTCGTATGCGTTAGTTAAATTCCGGAGAAAACCATTAAAAAGCTAAATATTAACTAAGTTTCTATTATATGTTGCTATTCACGTAATAAATTGATTATTAATGTGCACTTAGTCATTCATTTTGTTCTGTAACTCCTTTTCAGACGATGTAAATAAAGAGACGTGAAATTTTAGGATTACAGGCGACAACATTAAAATGGAACAGAATTACTGTTTTGTAACAGAATGAACAATAGAAAACTGCATTACCAACGGTCCAAAAGCGTTATGATGAGTCAAGATTGATGAGATGCTTGAACTTCAATAATACCAAATCCGATAATTATCTATTCATTTATGCTTGTTAAAATGAATGCTAGCTAGTTCTCATCCAGAAACGTTAACATACTGAAATATATAAAAAAACAGGCAAAAAAGAAGGAAAACTCCGGTAGATTTACTATAATTAATAGTGCTAACCAATTGATTACATTAAAAAAACCGGAGTTTGGAATGC
>NZ_JBFGZY010000118.1:0-13457 GCF_041586535.1 Psychromonas sp.
AATACCAATTCCGATAATTAGATGATCTATTTAGGCGTAGAAAAAATGGATGAAAGCAAGGCATTGATTGCAGTAACTAGTTGTTCTAATTACAAAATCAATAACAAAGACTAAAACGTAGTTTTATGTCTAGCTAGCATTTATTTTAGCAAGTATAAATGAGTAGATAGTTATCGGATTTGGTATAACGCAGAAATACGCGAAAATAACGGTGCTGTATCGATTTGCTTATCCAGAATTGAGGTTTATTACTGTCTCGTTCCTGTGCTCTTCTGCACAAGCGAAATGAGCATCTCGTATCATAAAGCAGGTAAAACACATGTTTTCAGAAACCTATTCAACACAAATTCAACATCGCATTGATCAAAAAACCAAACCACTCGGCGCACTGGGGTTGCTCGAGGATGTTGCACATCAACTGGCGCTTATTCAAAGCAGCAATGCCGGTGAACTGGTTACACGTATCAACATTACCAAACCCACTGCTATTTTATTTGCCGGAGATCATGGCATCGCAGACGAGGGGGTCAGCATCGCACCCAGCGCCGTAACTCAGCAGATGGTATTAAATTTCTTAGCAGGTGGTGCTGCAATCAACTGTTTCTGCCGGGTTAATGATATTCATCTGAAAATAGTGGACACAGGTATCCTTATCCCCGTTGAGAGTGATTCTGCCGACTTTATCAGCCAAAGGTTAGGCACTCGCACTGACAATTTTGCCGTTCAGGCGGCCATGAGCGAAGAGCAGGTTTTGCAAGGAATCGCATTGGGTAAATCAATCGTGCTGCAGACCATTGAAAATGGCAGTAACTTAGTGATGTTCGGTGAAATGGGAATAGGTAATACCAGCTGCGCATCGGCCATTTTAGCCGCATTATCCGGGCAGAATGTTGAAAAATGTGTCGGTTTGGGGACAGGCATTAGCCCCGAGCAGCTGCAGAAAAAAATAGATCTGGTCGCGCAGGGGGTTGCACGATGTGACCGTTCAAATCCTTATCAGGTACTCACTGAAGTGGGCGGTTATGAGGTTGTACAACTGGTGGGGGCATTTTTAGGGGCTTATGAAAGCAGAACACCTGTGATTGTTGATGGTTTTATTGTCAGCACGGCTGCGTATGTCGCCACCCTGATTGAACCCGCTTGTCGGGAGTATATGATTTTTGCCCATCGCTCACAGGAGTCCGGACACAAATTAGTACTTGAGCAGCTGCAGGCAAATCCTCTCTTGGATTTATCCCTTAGACTCGGTGAAGGAACAGGTGCTGCACTTGCCGTTCCCCTGATACGTGCGGCGGCTGATTTTTATAATAATATGGCCAGTTTTGAAAGCGCCGGGGTCACTGTTTAATGCCTGGATGGTCGCAATACCGGCAATATGCACAATATCAACTGCAGCTGTTTCTCCTGGCGCTTGGGTTTTTCTCACGTATTCCGGTCAGTAACAAACTGCCCTACTCCAGCGAGCGAATGAATAAAGCGGGCCGCTATTTTGCTTTGGTCGGCCTGTTACTCGGTGCGTTGTGCGGTCTGTTGTTTATCGCCTTGAGCCAGCTGTTCAGCAGTGATATCGCGATTTTTTTAACCATCTTATTCAGTTTATTGCTGACCGGCTGCTTCCATGAAGATGGACTAACCGATATGGCCGATGGCATAGGCGGGGGCATGACCACTGAGCGGCGTCTGACTATCATGAAAGACAGCCGGATAGGGACTTACGGGGCGAGTGCACTGTTCATGACCCTGCTGGGTAAGTTTTTACTGCTCAGTGAGTTAAGTGAAGGTCTTTTAGCCGGAGCATTTATGAGCTTATCGCCATGGACCGAAAACAATCCTCTGGCCGGCGTTTTTTGCATTTGGATAATAGCCTATACACTCAGCCGCGCTGTCGCGGCTACCCTGATCTTTGATATGCCCTATGTCAGTGACCCGCAAGGCAGCAAAAGTAAACCGCTGGCAGCCAGGCAGTCGCTAGGTGAGCTTATCTTTATTATTCTTTCCGCCCTGCTGCCCTGTTTATTACTTAAGCTGCCGATACTCTGCGCATTAATTATCTGTGCATTTATCTTCAGAACCCTGTTTAAAAACTGGCTGCTGGCAAGACTCGCCGGCTTTACCGGTGACTGTTTAGGTGCTGCGCAGCAACTGATGGAACTGCTTACCTATCTACTGTTGTTAGCACTGCTAAATCCGGCAAGTGCTGTTGCAATTGGTTAAGGACTGTTAATGAAAAAATCTTCACATTTAATATTAGGCGGGGCACGCTCGGGTAAATCACGTTTTGCAGAAGCTAACGCTCAGAAAATAGCGGCAACTCACCATTATCAGCTCCATTATGTCGCAACCGCCACTGCTTTCGATGCTGAGATGCAAAAGAGAATTGCCCATCACCAGGCACTTAGGCAGCAATCCAATCTTCTCCCTTGGCATGAGCATGAATGTCCAATCCAGCTGACCTCGCTGCTGTCAACCTTCACTTCGCAGGATGTGGTGTTAATAGACTGTTTAACCCTGTGGCTGAATAACCTCATCTTCGAACTTGGCAGCCAGCCTGATGAAGCCTTGCTGAAGCAGAAAATTGATCGGTTTGTTGCTGCCGTTGAGCAATGTGATGCGCAATTGCTGCTTGTGGCGAATGAAGTCGGTTTGGGCATTATTCCCATGGGCGAAGTCTCGCGGTTGTTTGTTGATCATGCCGGCTGGCTGAATCAAAAACTCGCTGAGCGTGTAAACCGTGTAACTTTTATTGCTGCCGGTTTAGCAATGCCATTAAAAAACAGTATGGATAACCAGCCGGATAAAGATGAGGTTAACAGTGCAGGTTTGTAACTTTTATCTGCTCCGCCATGGAAAGGTCGATGGTGATGCCGCATTAAATGGTCATAGCGACAAGCTGGTTGACGGCGTTGTTCAAGAGAGAATAAGCCAGGCTATCTGCAGGCGGGCGATCGCATTTGATCACATTATCACTTCGCCACTACGCCGCTGTGCGGATTTAGCGCTGTTATTGAAAAAAAAACAGCCCGCGGTGAAGATGAGTATAGAAGAGCAATTGCGGGAGATATCATTCGGCACACTGGATGGACAAGCCTTTGACAGCATAAAAGATAAGTGGCCACTATTAGATGCCTTCTGGCAAAACCCGGCAGAAAATACCCTGCCGGAGGCTGAAACACTGAGTGACTTTAGACAGCGAATCGTTTCCGCCTGGTCAAAGATCATAGAGACAGAGCGTGATAATACGCTGATTATCACCCATGGTGGCGTAATTCGCATGATATTAGCCGATGCACTGCAGCTCGACTGGCAAAACCCGCTTTGGCATTCAAGGTTAGCCATTGCCAACGCCTCTATCACCCATATTCAAATTAGCAAAGCAGAACAACATTATATAAGCGTCAGAAGTATTGCAGTGGATCTTTGATGATCTACCGGCCTTTAACACTCAACATGGATATTTTTCATAGATCACAACAGTAACCTTCACTTTCTGCTTTAAGCTATAGTTGACAGCTATTACCATTTACCTATAATCGCCCACTCTTTATGTGTCCTGCTTATTAAAAGCGGGATTAAATGGGAAGCAGGGATTAGCTATTAAGGCTAACATTGAGCCTGCACTGCCCCCGCAACTGTGAATGTTGTTTAATAATAAACAACAATAGTCAGATACCAGCATAAAGCGCGTCACTGTCCATTTAGCGGGTTGGCTATCTGGAACGTAATTTCGTAATAGTGGCGAGCCAAAGAAAGTCTTTGTTGCTCAGTCTTTATTAATCAGAGAATGTTACTGTCTTATAAAACCTGTTCAATCAAGCTTTCTTATTATTAAAAAATAACAAGGAAGAATCATGCTTAAGCCACGTCTTACCCCAATCGCCTTAGTGTTAGGCAGCCTGCTAACTATGCAAAGTGTTGCTGCACAAGCGCAAATAGAAAATGCAAATCAGCAGGATGATATTATCATTTCCGCCAGTCGCGTTGAAACTAAACGTATTGAAAGCGGCAGTTCAATTACTGTGCTTGATGCACAATATATTAAAGATAATCAGGCACGTACCGTTGCAGAACTGTTACAGGATGTTCCCGGCGTAAGCGTTAACAGCAACGGCGGTTTAGGTCAAACCACCTCGGTTTATATTCGCGGCGCTGATTCCAATAAAACCTTAGTCATTATCGACGGCATTGAAGTGAATGATCTGTCAAACATTAAAGGTGGTTATGGTTTTGCCCATCTGATGGCGGATAATATTGAACGTATTGAAGTTTTAAGAGGCTCGCAAAGTGCACTTTGGGGCAGTGATGCCATGGGCGGCGTGATTAATATAATCACCAAAAAAGGCTCGGCCGGTTCTACGCCAAGTATGGCTATGGAATTTGGTGAGAATGATTACAATAAATCAACGGTTAACCTCAGCGGTGCACAAGGCAACAGCCACTACTCCCTATCAGCCCACACCCTAACAACGGACGGGATCAGCGCAACAGATACAGATCCAGATGATGACGGTTATAAAAACGAAAATATCACCCTGAAAGGCGGTCATCAGTTTAGCGATATTTTTGCAATGGATGCTGTTTTGCGCTACAGCGATGCTGAAGGTGAGTATGACATTGGCGATTATACAAGCCGTCATCGCCAGGCAAAAATAAACAGCAACCTTAATCTATTAAATAATCGATGGAAAAACCGCCTTTCAATCGCCTTCTCTGATTCAGAAAATGAAAATTACGGTAAATCTGAAGGACAAAAGGTAAAAACCGATCTGCAGAGTGATTATTATCTGAATACGGTGAACGACTACAGTCAACGACTCTCATTTATTGCCGAACATGAAAACGATAACTATCAAAGCTGGTCTATGGATGAAAAACAGCGCATTGAAGCATCAGGTCTTGTTTTCGGCTATGGGGCAGACTGGCAGAAAACAGTGTTTGTCAATGCTGCAGTTCGCCATGATTATAATAGTAAGTTTGATGATACCACCACCTACCATATTGATGTCTCCACTTGGATCAGTGACGGTACCCGTCTACATGCCAGCCATGGCACAGGTGTTAAAAATCCCTCTTTAGGTCAATTGTATGGCTATTCTCCTTATGAATATGTGTGGGATGGAGTAACATATACTGGTGCATATGAAGGCAATTCTGATCTGAAGCCGGAAAAAAGCCTTAGCTGGGATGCAGGTATAGAGTATAACTTTGCCGATATTGATGGGTATATCGATCTGACCTATTTTGATTCTCGTTATACCGATATGCATGATTATGTGTATTTCCCTACCGAGACATACATCAATCTCGATAATAAGGCCACTGCCCGAGGTGTTGAACTCACAACCAACCTAAAAGTAGCGGAAAAGTTACGCGTAAATGTCGGATATACTTTCATGGAGACCGATGACGGCGAAGGCGATGAACTAGTTCGCCGGCCTAAACACGCAGCCAGCATCAACTCTAACTACCAACACAGTGATAAATTGAGTACCAATTTTGGTGTCAGATATGTGGGTAAACGTTTAGATATTAGTGATGTTGACCTGGATGACTACATTGTTGTTAATATTGGCGCTTCATACAAGGTACATGAACGTATCACCCTTTCTGCCCGTCTGGAAAATGCCTTTGACGAAGACTATGAAGAGGTTAGCGGTTACAATACCGATCCGGCTACGGCTTATATTGGTGTAACCTTTAAATAACAGCTATACCCATGATACTTCAAGATGTAAAGTCAGCAAGGCAAATTGTGCCGAGATGCTAGGCAAATTGTGCCGAGATGCTAGGCATAAAATTGAAGTATAGTTATTCTACATAGAGATTTTATAACAACGCAGATTGGTACAAGTTGCCTTGCCCTACGGGGCGCGGGCTCGAAAACCAGCTCTGTGTTGTAACAATCGAAAAGGGAATAACCATTACCTCATTTTACGCCTTGATCTGGTCTCCAATCCCGTGCCTGACAAAGCATTTTGGAGTAACATGGGTATAAACAAAAGAGGATAAAATGAACAATTTCAAACTAATTTGTTTTATCCTCTTTCTGCTGCTGTTTATTGGCCTGATTCAGTTTCAAAAAGGGCGTTTATTTACCCTTTTTGAAGCCGATTTGAGCGATTTCAGCACTCAGGTAGAGGGAGAGCACTTCCCTAAAAAACTGATTGATAAAACCGGTATTGAATTTATTCTGGCAAAACCGCCGACGCGTATTCTTTCCGCGACCTTGGTAACGGATCATATCTTATCTGACTTGGTCGACCCGGCGCGTTTAGTGGCGGTCAGCAGCTATGTTGATATCCCCAGTATGTCCAATATTGTCGGTTTTTATGACCCGAGCATTTCCCGCACCCAGGGGGAGATTGAATCAATGTTGGCCCTGCAGCCGGATCTGGTGTTTGTCGCCTCCTACAGTAACCCTGAAACCGTGCGTTATCTGTTGCGCAGTGATATCTCCGTGGTGCGCATGGGCGAATTTAACTCTTTTGCTGACATTATTAATAATATTATCCTGATCGCCAGGGTTACCGATACGCAGGCGGCAGCTGAAAAATTAATTAATAAACTGAACAAGCGGCTCGACTTTGTCCGCAGGCAGGTTAAAGATAAAACGCCGTTGCGTGTGCTCTATTATGATCCGAGCGGTTACAGCGTTGGTGGTAACTCGTTAATGGATGAAACGATTCGTCTTGCCGGCGGAGTCAATGTCGCGGCTGGCGTTATTGGCGATGGCGAGAATAAAATCAGCGAAGAGGTTGCTATTGCACTGCAGCCCGATGTGATAGTGATGAATCAGTGGGTATTTAACCAGCAGAACGGGCACCCCTCAGTAACAACTCTGCTGCGGGAAAAATCGGCCTGGGCAGATGTGCCCGCAGTAAAAAATGATCGTATTTATGCGCTTCCCGGTACCTGGTTAAGAGGCATATCGCAGCACCGTATTAACGGGGTGGAAGCGCTGGCCGAACTGCTGCATCCGGATATCAAAACCTACCAAGAGAGCTCTCATGTTCGCTAACTTATTTTCACGGCAAGTTATATTAATGCTGTTGGCGGCATTATTTGTCATCCTGATGATTTTTGCCGTGCTGCAGGGCCCGGTCGATATCCCCTTAACGGCTATCTACACAATTGTAAAACAAAGTTTGTTCAGCACGGTCGAGTCCACAATTCCCGGCTGGCAAAGCAATATCATTTTAGATGTGCGTTTACCGCGTATGCTGATCGCTGCACTGGCCGGTGCGAGTTTAGCATTATGCGGTTTAGTGATGCAGGGGATGTTCCGCAACCCGCTTGCCTCCCCCTCTATTCTCGGCGTCTCATCGGGAGCATCACTGGGCGCTGTCATTGCAATTTACGCCGGTTTTTCATTAATTTCAGCCTGGGCGATTCCGCTCTTTGCTTTTATCGGCGCAGGTATTTCTTTAACTGTTGTTTACCGTGTGGCGTCAACCAGAGGCCAAACCAGTATTGCCACTCTGCTGCTTTCCGGCGTTGCCATCGGTGCGCTGAATATTTCCGCCATCTCAATGCTACTGGCCTTATCATTAAGTAACTGGGATGTTGCCCGAATGATTATTTACTGGACAATGGGCGGGCTGGACGGGCGAACCTGGGATCATGTTCTGATTATCCTGCCGATCGCGCTGAGCGGCTTTATGTTACTGCTGTTTTACAGCAAACAGCTGGATCTGCTGCTGTTGGGCGAACAACATGCGATGTCTGTGGGTGTGGATGTCGCTAAAACCCGGCGTAATTTATTACTGATTAGTACCGCCATGGTCGGAGCCGCAGTTTCTGTGGTCGGCGGAATCGGATTTATCGGCTTGGTCGTGCCGCATATTCTGCGTTTATTATTAGGGCCTTCGCACCGTTATCTATTACCCGCCTGTTTATTTGCCGGTGCCAGCCTGCTATTAGGCGCGGATCTGTTTGTTAATACTTTTTTCAATCAGCAGGCTATTCCCCTCGGGGTGATCACCGCCGCATTAGGTGCGCCGTTTTTTCTGTTTTTATTAATCAAACAACGTCTTGTTGTCAGCTAAGAGAGCCCTGACTATGTCCCCCTTAAGTTGCCGGAATTTATGCTTCACCTACAACAAACAGATGTTATTAAATAATATTAATCTGGAGTTTAACAGCGGGCAGTTTGTTGCATTAATCGGTGCAAACGGGGTGGGCAAAAGTACCCTGCTGCAGCTGTTATTAGGCTTGCTCAAGCCACAAACCGGGTGTGTATTATTAAACGGCACGGAGATTCATCAACAAAAACGCCGCGATATCGCCAAACAGCTCTCCTTTGTTCCGCAGTCCATTGAACTGCCCTACGCCTTTAGCGCAAGGGAATTAGTGGCTATGGGCAGAAATCCTTATCTCGGTCCCTTTGAGCTGGAAAGTCGCGAAGATAACTTACTGATTGAGCAGGCGATGCATAAAACAGATGTACTGCATCTGAAAAACCGTCAGGTAAATACCCTCTCGGGCGGGGAAAAACAGCGGGTGATCATTGCCCGCTCTTTAGCTCAGCAGGCTGCGACTATTTTACTTGATGAGCCGATTGCCAGCTTAGATCTTTGCCATCAGATAGAAACGCTGCAGCTGATTAAATCACTTACTCAAAGCGGCAAGCTTGCCATTACCGCCATTCACGACCTTAACTTCGCCGCCAGCTATTGTGACCGCCTTATTTTACTGGGAGAGGCAGGCAGTGAATCAGGCACTATAAATGGCGGACGAACCATTATCGCCGATGGCACACCTGAGCAGGTACTGAATGAGGAAAATCTGGCAAACTGTTTTTCCATCAGGGCGGATATAAATAAAATCGATAATAAAGTCAGTCTGACAAATATTGCCCCGCTAAAAAGACATCAGAGTATAAACAAAGAGTAACAGCGGGCAGATAGCTTTGCCAGTATATGAATTAGACGTTAAAATGCCCGCTGACAGAGGCAGGTTAAGCTGGCAAAGAGACTTTTTGCCTGCGCAACGGTTATTAATAATAGGGATACACAGAAAATGGCACTAGACAGCACGGCAATTATTATGGCGAGCTCGGCTTTTTTGCAGCAAATCAGTCAGGCGATGCCCTTATGGTTTCAACAAGGCGGTGTGATTATGTGGCTGCTGTTATTAACCTCCTTTTTGGCAACCTTGATCACCCTGGAGCGCAGTTTCGTTTGGCTTCATTATTACCTTAAAAAAGAGCACTATCCGCTGCTCGATTGTTTTGCCTATTTAAATAAAAAAGATAAAACCAATGCATTATTAGCCTGCCAGCGCATCGATACGCCGGCTTTAAAGATGCTGGAGTTCGGCATTAATGCCCTGCCCTTTTCACCCAATGATAAAATGGAGTCCTACGCTGAAAGGCAGATCAGCAGCATGTCGCGTGGACAGTCATTACTTGATACAGTGATCACCCTTGCCCCTATGCTGGGTATTTTAGGCACCGTGCTTGGGATTATTCACTCTTTTAATATCCTCGGCTCACAGGGTATCGACAATCCCACCGAGGTCGTCGCCGGTATTGCCCAGGCGCTCGTTTCAACGGCAATGGGGCTAGCTGTCGCGTTATTAGCACTGTTACCTTTTAATCTGTTTCGCTCACTGCAGCACCGGCTTACCCAGCACCTGGAAGGGGTTGGCAGTGAGTTTTATCATATCTGCCGGCAAAAAAGCCTGGTGACCAACGAGCTTAGCGAGATCATGAAAATTCAGGAACTCAGCCGCGCCGCTAAAGATAACGAGCAGATATTTAAATACGCGGTCACTCAGGAGAGTGACATGCCCTACCATTACGAATTTAAAGAAGGGTCAGATGAGGTCGAAGTCAATCTGCATGACGACATGAAAGAGCTTAAAAAAACCTCGCAGGAATCACTGGCCGAGATGTACGCCAGTGCGGTCAACGAAAAAAACGAGTACTTCGGTGTTGATGAAGTTGAACTGCAAAAACAGCAGGAGAGCGCTCACCTGCAGGAAAAAGTATCTAAGGAAAAGGCAAGTCGATGAAACTAAGCCGGAAACGCCTGCAGAAACCGGCTCGCTTTGAGTTATTACCTCTGCTTGATGTCATTTTTTTATTACTGATATTTTTTATTTTTGTGATGCTTAAAATGACCATGCAGAGCAGTATTAAAGTCGAATTACCGCAACTTGTTGACAGTAAACAACCAACAGAGCAGGTCTTAACTATCAGTATTAACAGCGATAATCAAATTTTTATTAATCAGCAAATCACCACAGAAACCTTAATGCTGGCGGAGGTTATGCGCATACAAAAAGAGAAGCAGCTGGAAAATGAAAACACTCAAACTGTGCCGATATTGATCCGTGGAGACAAACACGCAGATTTGGGTATTGCCCTGTCTATTCTGGATAAATTGCGTTTATCCGGGTTTCAGCAGGTTGCTTTTGCAACAGAAAAAGATAAATAGATGTGAGCCCCTGACATGAAAGCCAGCAGCCGTTATTTTCTTTTTTTTATTATCAGCCTCGCCTTATATGCGTTTGCCTTTCTTTACGCTGATCACAGCCTGGTCATCAAACCATTGCCGTTAAATTCCGGCGAGCAGGCAATTCAGGTTAGCTTTGTTTCCCAACCGGCCGAAATAAAAACAGTAGTAACGCCAGAGCCAGAGCCAGAGCCAGAGCCAGAGCAGGAAACCACTCCTGTAGCGGCAGTGCAAGAAGTCATAACCGAGCAGAGCAGCAACAGCGCACTTTCTCAATCTGAAGTTAAATTAAGAAGGCAGGCACTGCAGAAAAATCTTGCCAAGATCAGCGCAGAGAGTACGGCAAGCTTAAAAGCAAGACTCTTTGATGAACAACTGCGAGCGAAAAAAAGCGCCGAAAACGAAACACAGCCCGTGGCTGAAGTTAAAAAAATCCACAAGCTCAGCACGCCGGAAAAAACAACGCCCGATGCCAGAAAAACATCGCCAGCAAATAAGGAAGTTATCAAAAAACAACCTCAAACAGCCCCCTCATCAACAGCGCAACGTGCTTTGAATAATGGTGTGTTACAGCAGGCGATCGTCGTCTCCGGGCGCAAACCCGTCTACCCGCAACGTGCTATTCTGCGTAATCAGCAGGGCCGCGTGGTAGTCAAGCTGACCGTTACCAGCCAGGGAAAACCTGAAAACCCGAGTATTCTCAACTCCAGCGGATATAACATTCTCGATCAGGCAGTACTGGCATTTATTAACCGGGAACTATTTATGCCGGCACTTCAGGGTCAGGAAAGAGTCACTTCAGAGCAGCTGTTTGCCTTTCGTTTTGAGCTCAATTGATGGTTACCCAGAGCGATTTTTGTATTTAACCTATCCCGGAAATACCCCTTTATCATTGTCCTCATGCACAAGTCGGATTACTAAAAAGTGTTATAATATGAACTTAAAGGTAGCATTTTATTAGTTAGAACCTCTGTAGGGACGCCAAGTAGTTCAGTACTAAAAACTGCTCGCTCGGCATAAAACATACAGACAGGAGTTAACTATGAGTAGACGTACTAAAATCGTTACTACCTTAGGCCCGGCAACCGATCGTGATAATAACCTGGAAAAGATTATTGCAGCCGGCGCTAATATGGTGCGTCTGAATTTTTCCCATGGCGAGGCTGCCGATCATATTAAACGAGCTGAACAAGTACGTGAAATAGCGGCTCGCCTGAGTATTGAAATTGCCATTATGGGGGACTTACAAGGTCCTAAAATTCGCATATCTACCTTTCAGTATGGAAAAATAAAGCTGGTTGTAGGCGATACATTTACCCTGGACAGCGATCTGCAGAACAATCAAGGAGATCAGCATAGTGTTGGCCTTGACTATAAGACACTTCCGCAGGAAGTCAGCACAGGTGATATTTTATTATTAGATGATGGACGTGTGCAGCTTCAGGTTGCAAGCGTTGAAGGTAATAAAGTACATACTACTGTCACTATTGGCGGTACTTTGTCCGATAATAAAGGCATCAATAAACAAGGTGGCGGTTTATCGGCCGGGGCATTAACAGAAAAAGATAAAAAAGATATTATTACCGCGGCGAAAATTGGCTGTGATTATCTTGCAGTATCATTCCCAAGAAGTGGTGCAGATTTACATTATGCCCGAAAACTGGCTGCAGATGCCGGCTGTATTGCTAAAATCGTCGCTAAAATTGAGCGTGCTGAAGCGGTGGAAAGCGATGTAGCATTAGGAGATGTTATTCTTGCTTCTGATGCGGTAATGGTTGCGCGTGGTGATCTTGGCGTTGAGGTCGGTGATGCACGTTTGGCCGGCATACAAAAAAACATTATTCGCACCGCCCGGCATTTTAACCGCGTGGTTATAACCGCAACGCAAATGATGGAATCGATGATCCATTCTCCGATGCCAACCCGGGCAGAAGTATTGGATGTCGCGAATGCCGTGTTAGATGGTACTGATGCAGTTATGTTATCGGCTGAAACAGCCTCAGGTGATTTCCCGGTGGAAACCGTTAAATCAATGGCTGAAGTTTGTCTTGGCGCGGAAAAGTACCCCAGCATCAATGTTTCTACACACCGTATGGATGAAACCTTTGCCAATAGCGAAGAGGCGTTAGCTATGATGGCTATGTTTGCTGCCAATCATACAAAAGGCATTAAAGCGATTGTGACGATAACCGCATCGGGTACTACGCCTCTGCTGATGTCACGTATCAGCTCAGGTTTACCTATTTATGCACTGTCTTACAATCAGCATACACTTAACTACTGTGCACTATACCGGGGCGTCACACCGTTTAAATTTGATGGAAGAGATAAGAGTAATATTAGCTTTGTCCATCACGCTATCGGCGTTTTAAAAGCACAAAACTTTGTACAGGAGGGTGATTTAGTAATAATGACGCATGGAGATTACTACCAGGCGGGCTCAACTGATACTTGTAAAATACTTAATGTGTAAGTATCAAAAAAGACATTGATTACTGCCGCCAGACAATTGCACTCCCCTGCACCTTCACCAGTCTGCTGGGGAATTATTGTTACCACATTAATTATTGGTAAGTTATTTGAACTCCTCACGTTGTCAACAACAAATGAACAATTAAAGGATTAATGCTAACTTATGTACGAGCTCTCGATGAGTAGCTAACTCAGGCTCCAGGATATTTTCGCAAAATACAGACGTAAAGTGTTTAATGATGAAAAATTAATTAGGTTAGGAGAGATTCTGGTAGAGGTGTGTTTGGATTTTGAAGTAGAACTCACTGAGTTTAACGGAGAACAGGACCATGTTCATTTACTTATTGAATACCCTCCGAAAGTCCAGTTAAGTAAATTGATCAACTCACTCAAGGGTGTTAGCTCTCGATTGATGCGAAAAGAGTTCCCCGATATACATCGTTATCTATGGAATGGTGCGTTATGGTCTCCCAGTTACTTTGCCGGATCATGTGACGGTGCTGCGCTAGATGCCCTGACGACTTATATCGA
>NZ_JBFGZY010000119.1:0-13368 GCF_041586535.1 Psychromonas sp.
TCCGCGCCCCCAAACCAACACCTTCATAAAACAACAATTTTATAGCATCAATATCTGGGCAGGTTCCAGAATAAAATAAAAGCGTAGTTTTGATTATCGATATATATGGGGCGCAGACTTTAGTCTGCATAAGAAAAATAACAACTCAAAGAATGCGGACTGAAAAAAGGAGTCGCAGAGCTCCTCCGCTCATGATACTAGACTGCGGTCTAATTCGCTCCGCGCCCCCAAACCAAGACCTTCATAAAACAACAATTTTATAGCATCAATATCTGGGCAGGTTACGGAATAAAATAAAAGCGTAGTTTTGATTATCGATATATATGGGGCGCAGACTTTAGTCTGCATAAGAGAAATAACAACTCAAAGAATGCGGACTAAAAAAAGGAGTCGCAGAGCTCCTCCGCTCATGATACTAGACTGTCGTGAATTACTTCGGGCGTCCTGCCCTTCGCCCTTCGGGTCATTGTCATAAACTCCAATGTTCAAATTTGTTCCTGACAAATTTGTCGCTCCGCGCCCCCAAACCAAGACCTTCATAAAACAACAATTTTATAGCATCAATATCTGGGCAGGTTACAGAATAAAATAAAAGTGTAGTTTTGATTATCGATATATATGGGGCGCAGACTTTAGTCTGCATAAGAGAAATAACAACTCAAAGAATGCGGACTGAAGTCCGCGCCCCCAAACCAACACCTTCATAAAACAACAATTTTATAGCATCAATATCTGGGCAGGTTACAGAATAAAATAAAAGCGTAGTTTTGATTATCGATATATAGGGGGTGCAGACTTTAGTCTGCATAAGAGAAATAACAACTCAAAGAATGCGGACTAAACCCCGCGCCCCAAACCTACAATGCAACATGATGTTTTATGAATGATCCTGCAATACACTGCAGCTGATTTCACATTCGCCGAGCTCTGCTGCTATATAGGCGGTATCGCCGGAAATGGTGACTGAAAAATCCATACTGCGTTTTAGCAGTTTCGCTAATGCCTGAATCTGCTCAAAATTAAACTGATAAACTTCCAGGTTGCTGAGTTTCTCAAAATCAGCTGCGGATTGCTTCCACCATACGTTTGATTTTGTATTAAAGCTGTAAACCTTCACGGCTTGAGCAAGGCGGCTGGCTTTTTTGATGCGCTCAAATGCAGGTTCGCCGACATCAACCCACAGTAAAAATTCATCAGCTAAACTTTTTGCCCAGATATCGGGATCATCGGCCACGGATAACCCTTTGGTAAAAGTTAAAAACTCCTGCGCATTCAAGCAATAGGCGATCACCCGCGCCATCATACGTTCAGGCGTTTCAGAGGGGTGCAGAGCAACGGTAAGATTCAGGGTGTCATATCGATCCTGATTAAGATCTGACAGATTGATATTCATTTTGTAGATGGTTGGTTTAAGTGCCATGATTTTTCCAAATTAAAGCAAAAAGCCACGTAACTACGTGGCTTTTATATCTATGCAGGTTATGTTGCGGACTGCTTATGCAACAGGCATTTTAGCCAGTTCTTCACAGACCATATCACCAAACTCTGAAGTGCTTACCAGGTTAGCTTCACCTTCTTTAGAAAGATCTGACGTTGAATAACCTTTTTCAAAGACACTCTGCATTGCAGCCCAAAGGTTTTTCGCTTCTTTATCCATACCGAAGCTCATTTCCAGCATTAATGCCACAGAGCCGATCATCGAGTAAGGGTTTGCAATACCTTTGCCGGCGATATCCGGTGCGCTGCCGTGAGATGGTTCGTAGTAAGATTTTTCAGGACCTTTACAAGCTGAAGGCATTAGACCTAATGAGCCTAAGATACCGCCGCCCTGGTCGCTTAAGATATCACCAAACATGTTTTCCATCACCATCACATCAAACATGCCGGGGTTTAAACAAAGGTAAGTTGCAGCCGCATCAACCAGGATGTTTTTCACTTCCACTTCCGGGTAGTTTTTGCTTTCTTCTTCAACAATTTCATTCCACAGAACGCTTGATTTTAGTACGTTTGATTTGTGAATATTATGCAGTACCTTTTTACGTTTCATAGAAACATCAAAAGCCACTTTGATGATTTGACGGATTTGGTCTTCATCATATTCAAGTACTTCACGTACAAAACGTTTACCGTTTGCATCAACACCGGTTTCTTTTTCGCCGAAGTATAATCCGCCAACCAGTTCACGGATGATCATGATATCGATACCGTCACCGATAACAGACTCTTTTAAAGGAGAAAAGTGTGCAAGACCTTTTGGCAGGTAAACCGGACGGAAGTTTGCGTAAGTGTTGTAACGACGACGCAGCGGTAATAATGCGCCACGCTCAGGCTGCTCATCCACAGGAATTTTTTTAGAGTCTTCGTGGTTTAAGCCGATTGTACCTTTAAGAATCGCATCCGCTTTATCACAAGCCGCTTTGGTTTCATCAGGAAAAGATTTGCCCGTTGCAAAATAAGCAGCTGCGCCAAATAGGACATCGTTCAGTTCAAAGTTAACGTCCGCATTACGCTGTTCAACCAGTTTTAATACTTTAACCGCTTCTTTCATTACTTCAGGACCGATACCGTCACCTGCAAGCAAAGCAATGTTATATGTTGTCATTTTAATTCCCTAAATGATTTGATTGGTGTTTTGTAATTTTGTGCAGGCATCATATAGGAAAAACCCCGCCCGTTTCAAATTTAGAAAAGCTTTTTTCACGGAATTTTGCTGAATTTATGCAAAAAATTGCAATGGTTATGCAATAGGTGCAATCTTGGGGGGGCGCGGACTTCAGTCCGCATAAGAAAAATAACAGATCAACAGATGTGCGCTAAAAATGGATGCGTATGCTTATACTCTCATAACTGAGCCAACATTGCAGACTAAAGTCTGCGCCCCAAAGAGATGACTACAATTCGCCTCGAACCCCAACAACAAAAGAGTATTTTGCTAAAAACAGCAGTCGCAGTGCTTATACTCTCATAACTGAGCCAACATTGCAGACTAAAGTCTGCGCCCCAAAGAGATGACTTCAATTCGCCTCGAACCCCAACAACAACAACAACAACAACAACAACAACAACAACAACAGATGTAGGCTAAAAACAGCAGTCGCAGTACTTATATCCTCAGAACTAAACCAACAGATGCAGACTAAAGTCTGCGCCCCAAAGAGATGACTACAATTCACCTCGAACCCCAACAACAAAAGATGTGGGCTAAAAACAGCAGTCGCAGTACTTATATCCTCATAACTGAGCCAACATTGCAGACTAAAGTCTGCGCCCCAAAGAGATGACTTCAATTCGCCTCGAACCCCAACAACAACAGATGCGGGCTAAAAACAGCAGTCGCAGTGCTTATATCCTCAGAACTGAGCCAACAGATGCAGACTAAAGTCTGCGCCCCGACTACCCAATCGCCGAAAGCTTTGACAAAACAAGCATCAATAACGTTCAATAACGGCAATGAAAGACGGTGGGCAAGCGCACCCTACGTTTTCTATTAGAACTATCACACCGGATTGTCGATATCGACAAAGGTGACATCACAGTCAAACTCACCTTGCAGCCATTCACCCAATGCTTTTACGCCGTAACGCTCTGTTGCATGATGGCCGGCGGCATAAAAATGAATGCCCATCTCTCTGGCGATATGCACTGTGCGCTCGGACACTTCGCCGCTGATAAAGGCATCAATGCCCTGCTCCGCGGCAATGTTGATATAGTCCTGCCCGCCGCCGGTACACCAGGCGATACTTTTTATCTCTTTCTTGCCGCCATCAATATGCAATGGCTTACGGGCTAAAACCGATTCTATTCGTTCTGCCAAGTCAGCGGGTGATATAGCTTGGGCAAATTTGCCGACTCGGCCGACACTGCGTTTGTCCCAGGGCTCTAACGGGCGACGGTCGGTAATACCTAACAATCTGGCTAACTCGGCGTTATTACCTAATTCCGGATGCACATCAAGGGGCAGGTGATAAGCGTATAGATTGATCTCCTTGTCGAGCAGGCTTTTTATGCGCTTATATTTCATGCCGGTTATTTCCTGGGCTTCGCCTTTCCAGAAAAAGCCGTGGTGCACTAAAATCGCATCGGCATCTTCTGCGCAGGCAACATCGATTAATGCCTGACAGGCGGTCACGCCGGTAATGATTTTTTTAATTTCCGCTTTACCCTCAATTTGTAAACCGTTGGGGCAATAATCTTTAAACTGATGGATTTCCAGAAATTGATCTAATTTATTGGCAAGTTTTTTATTGTTCATTATTTATTCCCGCTGAATTGTTTATACGTTAAAGGTAACATTCGCAAGTATAAAACTGAAGCCTGTTATTTTTCTACCAGATAACGGGTCGGAATAATAAAAGAGAACTGGCTGCCCTCTCCTAACTGGCTTTTTATCTTTAATTCGCAGCCGTAATGGCTCAGGGTATGCTTGACGATGGAGAGCCCCAAACCGGAGCCCCCCGTATCACGGGAGCGCGATTCATCGACCCGGTAGAAACGCTCGGTCAGATGCGGAATATGCTCAGCTGCAATCCCGTCGCCATTATCAACAACCGAAAAGTGCCCGCCGGTTTTGCAGGACAGGCACCAGACCACCTTAATGGAGCCATTAGCTGGCGTATAATTCACCGCGTTATAGACTAAATTTGCCATTACACTGCGGATCTGCATTTCATCACCCAGCAGGCGTAACTTGGGATTTACATCGAACTCAATAGTTAAGCCTTTGTTTTTACCCAGTTCACGGGCTTCATTTTCAATCTGTTTCAGTAACATCGGCACATTGACGATCATATCCAAATCCACGCTGCCGGCACCCTCTACTTTAGACAGTGTCATTATCTGCTCAACCAGCGCACACATCCGGCTGGTTTGCTGATCCAGTATATGCAGGGTTTTTGCCTGCTGTGATTTTTCATCCAGCTGCATCTCCATAATTTCAATATACCCCTGTAACACGGTTAACGGGGTGCGCAGCTCGTGAGAAACATTGGCAATAAAATGACGGCGCATCTCATCCATTGCGCGGTAACTGGTAACGTCACGGACAATCAATAGACGTTTATGTTTTGCATAGGGCATTACGCTGAATTCCAGTAATTGATCCGCATGAATAGGAGATGGCAATTCTAATGTTTCCACCGGGTTATCGCGTTTTAAAAATGCCACAAATTCAGGATTGGGTACCAGAGAGGTGATGTGCTCACCGTAAATTTCTTTTCGGGAGAAAGCGGATTTATCATTGCGCTTGAAGCCCAATTGAAACTGCGCCAGACGGTTGGACCAGACAATCCCGCCGTTTTTCGCATATACAATTACACCATCGGACAAGGCTTCCGAGCCTTCACTGAAGCGGCGGATAATACTGGCGAGATCATTACGCCGCTTGCGGTATCTCTGCTGCATATTGTGCAGACCGTTAAAGGCGTGCTGCCAGTCCAATTGACCTTTCGGCAAAATGGTACTTTTATTGAACCATAACCAGTTATTAAGTTTATACAGATAATAATAATGCCAGACAATATGCCCGAAAAAAGCCAGCAGCAGCAGCTCTTTCAGGCAGTTAAAAAACATGCCCAGAATAATAACCGGCAGATAAAAAGCGGATAATGCAACCGCCTGGTGTTTGGCTGTAAAAGGTTTCAAATTGCTAACTCTATTGATTAATTATTTTGTGAACTTTGGTATTGCTCTGCTATGTGATGATTTAAAATACAAAATCCGTCTTCATTTAAGCGAGTTAAATGTAACTTGGGGCCGCGGAGCGACAAATTTTTCAGGAAAAAATTTGAACAGCTTTAGCTGGCCCGCAGGGCGAAGGGCAGGACGCCCGAAGTAATTCACGCCAGTTCAGTCTTTTGGGGCGCAGGCTTTAGCCTGCATTGTTGGTTTTGTCATAAAAAGATAATCTATGATCATTCTTTTTACAGTCCGCGCAAAACAGCAAATCAAAACAATGCGGACTAAAAAAAGGAGTCGCAGGAAAGGAGTCGCAGAGCTCCTCCGCTCATGATACTAGACTGCGGTCTAATTCGCTCCTCCGCTCATAACACCGGACTTTCGTTAATTACTTCGGACATCCTGCCCTCCGCCCTTCGGGCCATTGTCATAAACTCCAATGTTCAAATTTATTCCTGACAAATTTGTCGCTCCGCGCCCCAAGAGACTGGACTGTCGTAAACTCCAACGTTCAAATTTTCGCTCCGCGTCACTGTACGGGCAAGTTCCGCGCGTCAGTACAGACAAACCGCTTTGCCCTAACTGCGGTTGGAAAAGCGGTAACCGGCACCGCGCACGGTTTGTATTAAATTTCCATGATCTGCCAGCGCTTTACGCAGCCGTCTGATATGGACATCCACGGTGCGGTCTTCAACATATACATTGGTTCCCCAAACGTTATTAAGCAGTTGCTCACGGCTATAAACGCGATCCTGATGAGTCATAAAAAAGTGCAATAATTTAAACTCCGTCGGCCCCATATTCAGTGCTTCATCCGCTAGTGACACGCGATGGGAAACCGGATCAAGGCTGAGCGAATTGCAGGTTAAAACATCATCCAATGAAGTGGGGTTAACCCGTCGCAACACCGATTTTAAACGCGCCATCAGCTCTTTTGGTGAAAATGGTTTGGTAACATAATCATCTGCCCCGCTTTCCAGTCCTTTGACTTTATCCTGCTCTTCACCGCGGGCGGTAAGCATCACGACGGGTATCTGGCGTAAAATTTCGCCCTGTTTAAGGTGGTTAAGTAATTTAATACCGCTGCCGCCGGGGAACATCCAGTCCAATAGAATCAAATCCGGGTAAGGTTCGCGTAATTGATTTAATGCTCCCTGATAAGTATCAGCTTCAATACACTCGTATCCATGCTGATCTAATACAAAACATAACATGTCGCGGATTGCGACCTCATCTTCTACCACTAAAATACGACTTGCCATTTACTATTACCTGTTTATTCTGATTTTTATGCGCTTATTATTGCGCGGCATTATGACAGATTTATTACAAGGTCGATATTAGGTTACAAAAATGCAACAAAGCATTTTCCTGTAAAAAAATAAGCAATGTTTACCGCTCTGCTTAAAAATCCATTACACTCATCACCTATTTTTATTTCTCTGTTATTAAAGGTGCATTATATGTTTTTCAAAAACCTACAAGTATATCGTTTTACCCGTCCGCTTGAGCAGGATGCCGATACCTTAGAAAAAAATCTTGAAGAATTGTCTTTTAAACCTTGCGGCAGTCAGGATATTTCTAAACTTGGCTGGGTATTCCCAATGGGGAAAGCGGGCTCAATGTATACCCACCTTGCCGCTAAACAAATTCTTATCTGCATGCGCAAAGAGGAAAAAATGCTGCCTGCCGGGGTGATCAAAGATCAGCTCAATGAACGTGTTGAAGCAATTGAACTTGAACAGGGCCGCGCGCTGAAGAAAAAAGAGAAAGACAACCTCAAGGAAGAGATCATTATGCAGTTGCTGCCGCGTGCCTTTAGCCGCACTTCGCAGACCTTTGCCTGGATCGATCCGGAAGCAGATATGTTATATGTGGATGCCTCAAGCACACGGAAAGCCGAAGAGCTTATCTCATTACTGCGCAAAACCTTAGGCAGTTTGCCGGTGGTGCCGATTCAACTGAAAAATCAGGCCGATGTGGTGATGACCGACTGGCTAAACGAAGGCAATATTCCGGCTAATTTCGCCCTGGAAGATGAAGCTGAATTATGCTCGGCATTAGAAGGCGGCGGTATTATCCGCTGCAAACAGCAGGATCTGTTATCCGAAGAGATAAAAAACCACCTGGCAGCCGATAAGTTTGTGACTAAACTGGCCCTGAACTGGGCAGACAGTATCTCATTTGTTATCGGTGAAGAGTTTGCACTGAAACGCATTAAATTCGCAGATGTACTGCAGGAGCAGAATGAAGATATCGATAAAGATGATTTTGCCGCACGCTTTGATGCCGATTTTGCCCTGATGACCGGCGAAATCAAGCAGCTGATCCCCGCAGTGATCGATGCCTTCGGTGGCGAACAAACACTGTAGTCGTTATCGTTCAGCATTCGCCTGTTTTTGTAATGCACTTACCGTGCATCGACACCGGAATCCCGCCTTCAGGCGGGAATCTTAAACGACAACTCCATCTTTTGGGGCGCTGACTTCAGTCCGCATTTTTTTATACCAATTCCGTTAATTAGATGATCTATTTAGGCGTAGGAAAAATGGATGAAAGCAAGGCATTGATTGCAGTAACTAGTTGTTCTAATTATCGGAATTGGTATAACTAGACTTCAATTTTATGTCTAGCATCTCGGCACAATTGACCTTGCTGACTTTGCATCTTGAAGTATCATGGGTATATACTGAAAAGGTACACAAAATCATATAAGGAATAAAAATGAATGCGCAGAGCGCATATGCGGACTAAAGGCCGCGCCCCAACCACAAAAGAGCACTGCCTACCTTGGGGCATTATCACTCTTCGCTACCCCCGTCATTCCCGCGTTGTGTTGGCGGGCATCTTAAACAGCATTATTAGGTGCGTAAGCATAGCGTTATATACTGCAAAACCTTAATAAAAATTGGTGCTTAAATTTTTCTCTGCTGTCCCTCTGTGGTGAATTCGAGCTGAATGGTTACTTTGATTTCAAAACCTCTGTTATTTCCCTAAAATATCAGAGGTTTTTTCATTCTCAGGGCGAAAAAGACAACAAAATTCTGTTAATATTGCCGTCCACACCATCCCCCTAAAATTTTCAATGAGTCGAATGTTATGAGTGTTTCAATTTTTGGTAGTGCAAAAGCAAAGAGTGCAACAAAAGCCCTGCTTTTAGGTTCAGGCGAGCTCGGTAAAGAAGTGGCAATTGAGCTGCAGCGTTTTGGTATTGAAGTTATCGCTGCGGACAGTTATGAAAATGCCCCGGCTATGCAGGTCGCCCATTCATCCTATGTAGTCAGTATGCTGGACGGCGACAAATTAGCCGACATTATCCGCAAAGAAAAACCGGATTATATTATTCCGGAAGTCGAAGCGATTGCCACCGATACACTGCTTGCGTTAGAAGCGGATGGTTTTAACGTTGTGCCAACCGCTCGTGCGACAAAACTTACCATGGACAGAGAAGGTATCCGCCGTTTGGCTGCAGAAACCTTAGCGGTTAAGACCTCACCTTATATTTTCGCTGATACTAAAGAGCAATATTTGGCTGCTGTTGCAAAGATCGGTAAACCTTGTGTTATTAAGCCGGTGATGAGCAGCTCAGGCAAAGGTCAAAGCGTGGTGAAAAGCGATGCGGATTTAGAGCATGCCTGGACCTATTCTCAGCAGGGTGGGAGAACCGGTGAAGGACGCATTATAATTGAAGGTTTTGTCCCCTTTGATTATGAAATTACCCTGTTAACCGTCAGTGCCGTTGACGGTGTGCATTTCTGCGCCCCGATCGGACACAGACAGGAAGAAGGTGATTACCGTGAATCCTGGCAGCCGCAGCAGATGTCCGAGGCAGCGCTTAAAAGTGCGCAGGAGATAGCAGAAAAAGTCGTCCTGGAACTGGGCGGTTACGGTTTATTCGGCATGGAGTTTTTTGTTAAAGGCGATCAGGTTTATTTCAGCGAAGTCTCACCTCGTCCGCACGACACCGGGTTGGTGACGCTTGTTTCTCAGGATGCTTCCGAGTTTGCCCTGCATGTACGTGCTATTTTAGGTTTTCCGATTGGTCATATTACCCAATATGGCCCAACCGCATCCAGCGTTATTCTCGGCAATGGCGTATCAAAGGATATCAAATTTGAAAATATCGGAGAGGCATTGGGCGCGGTAGCGGCAGCGCAAATCCGTTTATTCGCCAAACCCGATATCAATGGCCGACGCCGTTTAGGTGTTGCCATTGCACGTGGTGAAGATATCGATAACGCAATTAATAATGCCAAAACAGTATCAGGTAAAGTGAAGATTATTTATTAATCCTCTGTTTATCTGTATAAAACATTAAAGGTAACTTCGGTTACCTTTTTTTATGCCTGTAAAAAGATAACTCATAAACCTGAATCTGCATTCAAACCATCCAGTACCTCAATAACCTTAGACCGCAGTTTAATTCATTCTACGCTATTGTGTTTTTCAGGGGCGCGGAGCGAATTAGACGACAGTCTAGAGTTATGAGCGGGCGAGCTCTGTAAGTCCTTTTTTCAGTCCGCATATGCGATCTTTCTCTCCTTTTTGATCCGTACCAGGAAAAACAAAAAAATGCGGACTGAAGTCCGCGCCCCGTTGAATAAGCATGAACTCTGCAACTCGTTTTTACAGCCCGCAAAAAAATAGAATATGTGCCACTTGTAAAAAACTAAAGATGCCACTCATAAAAGCACATTTAATAACATAAAAAACTTGAAAACCCCGCAATTTAATATTACTGTTGTTTTATACAGTGTTTTTACATACAGGGTTTTATATGTTATCTAACTATCTGCAGGCGAAGAATAAAAGCAACTCGGCCAACACAAAACCGATCCAGTTAAATGCCAAAAATTATCTTACTGTCAGTTATGACTTAGAAAATTACCATGCTTTATTAACCCATTTGAATACGGATCCCGACCAACGCTGGATACTGTTTATCGCCCCGCCCGGTAAACCTAATTTTACGTTTTTGCAGCAGTCAGGGATCCATAAGAGCCGCGTGCTTACTCTCGATGCCAATAAGGTAAAAGATTCACTGACACTGCTAAAAAGCACCCTGCAGAGTAATAATTATTCAACCGTTATCGCCTGGTTAAATCAAACCGACATCCCATTACAAAACGAACTGCAGGATTACTGCCGGGCAAGTCAAACCAGCTGTTTTGTTTATTGTAAACAGTAATGCAAATATTATTCGCTGCGCAAGCGCACCCTACGGCGAGTACAACAAAAAGATCGGGTCGAGATAACGGGATTGCGCCCGTTACCCCTCCCACACCACCGGACATGCGGTGTTTTACGCTGAAATTCGGTATTAGCATATTAAAGAAGAGCAGGTATAATGCAGGCAACTTTATTAACCAGGTAGATAAAATATGTACAACTACAGTGAACCAACTAAAAAATTAATTAACCAAATCGGTAGCGGTGATGCGGCGTACGTCCCTAAAGCCATTACCTGTGCGCTGAAAACCTTAGATAGAATTGCGGCAAATGAAGAGTTACCAAAAAGTGTGCGTGAAGAAGCCGCTTATGCCGCAGCTAACTTAGAGCTGAGCGATTACAACGACGATTAACAAAAAAGTTAAGCAATAAAAAAGGAGCGTTAAGCTCCTTTTTTATTGGTTTTAAAACTCGGGGCTTCGGCTTTAGCCGAGCAGAATATATTCAGAAAAATAATAGCAAATAACAGCGCGGCTGAAGCCGCGGCTCCAAGGGCAGAGCTGTCGTGAACACTAAAGTTCAAATTTGTCGCTCCGCGCCCCTGAATGTAATTAACCGATATGGGTCAAACCGCCCATATAGTTGTGCAGCACTTGCGGGATTTCAATACGACCATCTGCAAGTTGATAGTTTTCCAGCACGGCAACCAGAGTACGGCCTACCGCTAATCCTGAACCGTTTAGGGTATGTATTAACTCCGGCTTTTTAGCACCAGTCGGGCGGAAGCGCGCCTGCAGGCGACGCGCCTGGAAATCACCCACATTTGAACAAGATGAAATTTCACGATACTGTCCCTGCGCCGGTAACCACACTTCCAGATCGTAAGTTTTAGTTGCGCCAAAGCCCATATCACCAGTACATAACACTACTTTACGGTAAGGTAAGCCAAGATTTTTTAACACCTGCTCAGCATGCCCGGTTAACTCTTCAAGCGCTTCAAAACTTTTCTCAGGATGAACCAACTGTACCATTTCAACTTTATCAAACTGATGCTGACGGATTAAACCGCGGGTATCACGGCCATAAGATCCCGCTTCACTGCGAAAACAGGGAGTATGCGCGGTTAATTTAAGCGGCAGATCAGATTCATCATAAATCATATCACGGCTCATATTAGTCAGCGGCACTTCAGCAGTTGGAATAAGTGACATACCAATACCCTCTTCCGTAGCCGGATTGGTATTAAACAGATCGTCACCAAACTTTGGCAGCTGCCCGGTACCATATAAACTGTCCGCATTGACCAGATAAGGTACATACATCTCAGTATAACCATGGTGGTTGGTATGCAGATCCAGCATATATTGTGCTAATGCTCGGTGTAATTTAGCTATTTGTCCCTGCATTACAATAAAGCGGGAACCACTGATTTTAACTGCAGATTTAAAATCTAATCCGCCTAAGGCTTCACCCAAGTCAACATGATCTTTTACTTTAAAATCAAATTGCTTCGGTTCACCCCATGTTAATACTTCCACATTTTCACTTTCATCTTTACCCACAGGGGCTGATTCATGGGGTAAATTAGGCATATTGTAGGCGATCTGTTTGATCTGTTCTGCCAGTTGGGCAAAATCTTCTTTAGCACGCTCTAAGTCTTCACCCAGTACATTCATTTCAGCACGTATTTGGGTAATATCTTCACCACGTTTTGCCGCTTGACCAATCTCTTTCGAGCGGCTGTTACGCTCTGCCTGTAACGATTCAGTGGTTACCTGTAACACTTTTCTTTTTTCTTCCAGCTCATTGATTAACTCAACATCCAGAGTATATCCCCGTGAAGCTAATCGTTGTGCAGTTTGTTCTAACTCGTTACGCAAAAATTTTGGATCTAACATGCTTTTTCCTAACTTTTAAAGACTAATAATGTGCCGACGTAGGCGGCTAAAAGACAGACCACAACATTTAATACGATATTAAGGATCGCCTTAAACAATTCACCCTGTTGAAAAAGCAGTAAATTATCCATGGAAAATGTTGAAAAGGTCGTTAATGCACCCAAAAACCCGACTCCGATTAACGGCCACCAGGGCGATGCTGTGATTGTTTCCTGTTGAATTAGCTGAAAAATACAGCCCATAATCAACGAGCCAATGATATTGACCGAGAGTGTAGCAAATGGAAAACCTTTTCCAAAGAGACTAAACATGCCAATACTGATTAAATAGCGTAATGTGGCACCAACTGCGCCACCACTTGCTACTAATACGATATTTGTAACTATTGTTTTCATAAAAAAGGCTTATCTCTGTAATAAAATGACTGAATGTTAAAAACTAATATGTTACTGCTTTTGGGGCGCGGCCTTTGCGCATATGCGGACTGAAAAAAGGACTTACAGAGCTCGCCCGCTCATAACTCTAGACTGTCGTCTAATTCGCTCCGCGCCCCTGTGATTTAAACAAAAGGGTATAACTTCAGTAACGTTTATGAGTACTTTGCCGGTTTAACTGCTGTAAATAATCA
>NZ_JBFGZY010000120.1:0-13281 GCF_041586535.1 Psychromonas sp.
GCGCTAAAGGTATTCAGAAATTAAAAGCGGCTGGACAAGTCGTTACTGCTTGCGGAGGCTTGCGTAAATCCTGTCACGAACAGGTTGCGGCTTAGGAAACAAGAAGCATCGCCCGAATAAGGGCGGTGAGAAGTCACGTTATTTAAGCTGCCATGAACGTAATATGTGATAGTTAACGCCATTTTCTGTGCTTTGAGAATGGTAGAGGTGCATTACTGTAGGGCTTAGTACAAGTGGTTTAAAAACGATTGATTTTGTTACCTCCTGCAGAGTACTTTTGGCTTTTCGTGCAATAGTAATGTGGGGGGTAAAAATATGGGCATTTTTTTGCAGGTTGAATAAATATGTCAGTGAGTGGCACTCCCGGGCGAGCTGTGATAAAGCAGGTTCGGGATCTTCTCCCGTCAGGCAAAGTACTTGCGGTTTTTGCCAGTAGGTCAGGGTTGTTAATCTTTGCTGAAATTGAGGTTTAGACATCAGGGAAACTTGTTCTTCGAGTTGCTTCTGAACCTCCTCGCTAACAAGACCCAAAAACGCCAGAGTCATATGCAGGTTTTGTATCGGTATTAGCCTCACTGATTTGTCTAGCTTTGCCTGCACCTGAGAGATCTGCTTTGCTTGCTGTTTATTTAACGCGATACCTAAAAAAAGCCTTTTGGTCATATTGAACACTCAAATAATTGCTTAATATCAGACTACTTAAAAATACACCTTTATTGCGTATATTCTGGACTTGTTCGATAAATATTACCAATTACCGCCGTCTGTAGGGATGATCTGAGTAAATGTTATTGTTAAAAAAACAGTGGGAAGGACCGGGAGTCAGTTAATAAGTGCCGATTGCTTAGTCTTGATTGTGTTTTTTATTCAAAATTAACCTACAATGACTTTCGTTTTTTTTACAGGTGATTAACAGGTATTATGTCAATTAGAATTGCTATCAATGGATATGGGCGGATTGGCCGCAGTGTACTGCGCGCATTATATGAAAGTAACCGTCAGGAAGAGATCAAAATTGTTGTTATTAACGAACTTGCTGATCCCGCGGCAATCGCTCATTTAACCCAGTATGATTCAACCCATGGCCGTTTTCCATTTTCCGTTGAACTTCTGGAAAATCAATTGCAAATTGAAAATGATTCAATTTCTTTGGTGCGATGCGCTGAACTGGCTGATTTGCCATGGCGTGAATATGATATTGATATTGTTCTGGACTGTACGGGCATTTACGGGAGTAAATTCGATGCGGATGCGCACATAGCTGCTGGTGCTAAAAAAGTTATTTTCTCTCATCCGGCCGGCTCTGATGTTGACGCAACTGTTGTCTATGGGGTGAACCATCACCAGCTCAGCGGCCTGGAGAGCTATATTTCCGGTGCTTCCTGCACCACCAATTGCATGGTGCCGGTTATTGATACTTTAGATAAATGCTTCGGCATTAAATGCGGCACAATTACAACGATTCATTCCGCAATGAACGATCAACCTGTGATAGACGCTTACCATCCTGATTTAAGACGTACACGCGCCGCGAGCCAGTCAATTATTCCAGTTGATACAAAATTAGCAGCCGGAATAGAACGGATTTTACCTAAATTTGCCAATAAATTTGAGGCGATCGCCGTGCGCGTGCCGACTATCAATGTCACTGCGATGGATTTAAGCGTCACTGTCAGTAAAGATGTCACTATTGAAGATATTAATAATTGTCTTATAGCAGCATCAAAAACTAAACTACAAGGTATTCTGGGTTACACCGAGGCGCCACTGGTCTCTATTGATTTTAATCACGATCCGCGCTCTTGTATTATTGATGGTACACAAACCCGAGTCAGTGACGGGCGTTTAGTGAAACTATTAGTCTGGTGTGATAACGAGTGGGGATTTGCCCATCGCTTATTAGACAGCAGTTTTTATATTGCAAATTTAGCCCGGCAAAATAATGTTCAACAATTACATGGCAAACAGTTATGCAAAGCATGCTGATTTCTGCAATAACAAAGGTGCTGATTGATGGTGAAAAATATTTTGGTGGTCGGGGCATCAGGCTATGTTGGCAGTCAACTGGTGCCGGCACTTGCTCAAAAAGGCTATCATGTCACGGCGACAGGGCGGGATCTCAAGGTACTTGAAAAGCGCGGATGGAGCAGGTTGCATAATGTCGATCTTGTTGAGTTAGATTTAGCTGTCGACACTGATTTATCCCCAGTTTTAAAAAATATTGATGTCGTTTTTTTTCTTGTGCATGGCATGAGCTACGGGGATAATTTTGTTGATGTTGAGCTGCAAAGTGCCAGAAATTTTAGTGAACAATTAAAAATCAGCCAGGTTCAACAGGTTATCTATTTAGGCTCTCTGCAGCCTGTTTCCAGCCACTCACAACATTTTATTGCCCGTAAAAAAACCGGTGAGATTTTAAGAGAAAGCAATGTTGTAGTTACTGAGTTAAGAGCGGGGATCATTGTCGGTCCGGGATCAGCGGTTATCGAGGTGATGCGTGATTTTGTTTACCATCTGCCGATCATTATTACCCCTAAATGGATGACCTCGCGTAACTCACCGATCGCTTTGGAAAATATACTTTATTATCTTGTTGAATTACTCAATTTTACTCCTGAAACCCATAAAATATTTGATATTGCCGGTCCCGAATTATTGACTTATAAACAACAGATGCAAATCATAGGAAAGTTAGCGGGTAAGGAAGTACATATTATTCCTCTTACCTTTCTGACGCCTAAAATGGCCGCTTACTGGTTTAAAATAATTACCTCGGTGCCGACTAATATTGCTAAAGCTCTGGTAGGTGGACTGCAGTATGATTTAACTGCCGACGGTGAAAAGATTCAGGCACTTATTCCGCAAAAATTACTCTCTTTTGAACAGGCTGTCGCTAAAACCTTAACCCATGAAAGTGATATTATTGACAGTGAGGTATGGGGCTTCGATCCGGATGCTCTGTCACGTTGGCGACCCGGCTACGGTTATTACCCTAAGCAGGCGGGGTATACGCTGAAAACTGATTTAAGTGCAGAGAGCCTATGGCAGCAGATTCAATTAATTGGTACTCAAGAGGGCTATTTCTTCGCCAATATTTTATGGAGAATCCGCGAATGGATGGATTACCTTGCGGGTGGTGACTCTTTAACTCGTTACCGCCGTGATCCGGAAAAATTAGCATTAGGCGACAGAATTGATTCGTGGAAAGTAATCGCTATTAAAGAAAATAGCTTTTTGTCATTATTATTTGGTATGAAAGCGCCCGGGCTTGGGCGATTAGAGTTTAACATCACCGATAAAGGCACTTATAGAGAGTTAGATATACGCGCCTGGTGGCATCCGGCAGGGTTTTGGGGGCTGTTATACTGGTTCGTGATGATGCCCGCTCACTTATTTATTTTTAAGGGTATGACAAAAGCGATTGTCAAAAAATGCCGGGCTAAAATATAAGAAAACGAAAGGTCAGATTGATACGTGCTTCTACAGGACGCTTCGTTTTAGCAATGCTGTGCAGCCAATGGTGCTGCAAAGAACCATCCATTAACAACAGACTATTATGCTGTAGAGCGATTTTAACTGTTTCAATTTTTTGCTGTTTATGTTTGAGCAAAAAACGTCTTTCCGCACCTAAACTATAGGAGGCGATTGCCGGGTTAATACCTAAAATTGCCTCATCATCAGCATGGTAAGCAACACTATCCTGACCGTTGCGGTAAAGGTTCGCAAGCACGCTATTAAAATGGTGGCCGGTGATTTTTTCTATTTTATTTTTTAAATGCAGCAGTCCGGAAGTAAAATCCTGCGCTTTTACCAGGCTCCGGTAACCATCTGCTGCCGTTGCGCCATATTCGCCGTACCAGGCGGTAAGGCGTGGCTGATTTATCATCTTACCGTATATTTGCAGCGCTTCCTGCTGCCATTTTGTTCCCGTCAATAACTCATGATATAAGCTTTCTGCCTGATCAGGCCTGAGAAAGCTTGGCCAGTAAATAAGGCGTCCGTCTAAATCAATAAGCTGTGTGCCATTATCATCGGCAAATAAATCGGTGATCATATTCGTAGCTATTCCAGTTAAAAAACGTAAAAATGCAGCTTTGTCTCAAACAATTTGATGCACTTAAATACTATCATTTTTTTGCTTAAAATATGGCGATTGCTACTGATACCAAATCCGATAATTATCTACTCATTTATACTTGCTAAAATGAATGCTAGCTGCGTTATTAATTTTGCAATTAGAACAACTAGTTACTGCAATCAATGCCTTGCTTTCATCCGTTTTTTCTACGCCTAAATAGATCATCTAATTATCGGAATTGGTATGATATATTTGCAATATGTAACTGCTCATTATCTTGAAAAAAGCATGTCGAGTTGATTTATGGCTATACTCATAGAAATAACGGGTTATTCTGAGGTGAGCTATGTTTTTTAAAAACCGAACTAATGGCGAGATGATAGATATTATAGAGAGCAGTGAATTAACCGATGTTTATCAACAAACGGTTACCGGCAGATATCAGGCGGGTGAAGAGTTACAGGAAGCTGAAACAGTAAAAAAAGCTGATTTGGTGTTTTTATCGGGTGAGGAATTGCCGCGTTGCTGGACAGATCCTCATTACCGGGATGAAAAATTTACCCGCTGAAAAATTCTTACTGTATTGGATTCATAAACACAGAATGAAAACCGCACCGTCTGGCAAGGAACAGGGCCATGGAAAAATCATGAAGCCCCTTGCCCCGTAAGGACTTGCTCGAGGTAGCTGATATTTCTATTGGCGCGTTTTGTTTTCTTTTTATACCTGCTTTAAATTCGAGTCCGCATTGAGTAAATTTAGTGCTGTATGACGAACCACTGCATAATTTTCTGATCCATTATCTCGCCTAATTCTACAAGCATCTTCGCTAACTTCCAATGCGGTTTAACTTCAATTGATCAGTGCTCTCTTGCTGCATGGGCAAATTCTTCAACACTCAATTTTGCAGAACTGATATAAAAGCGAAATGCTGCTTCTGTTTGTTCACCTTTTTCAGTCCGGAATGAGACAATATACCCTAATGTTTTAAGCTCAGGCCATTCAAATTCAATATCACCAAGCGCTGTTAGAGCATGGCTAACCATATGTAATCGCGTTTCTTCCCGGCTGTGTGATTTTTCGCTTTGTGCCAACGTATTGGCTGTGGCAGCTTCCATTTTGGCAACTGTAAAAATCTCATTAAGGGCTTTTTCAAGTCGTTTTTGATTACCTTTAACTGCTAAAAAATAATCTCCACCACGACCAACTATCTTTTCGCTATTTTCGTTTGGCAGCCCATGGCGTCAAAGGTAACAAGGCATCCTCGGATATCTAAAAGCTCTAAAAGAGCTGGTATTGCGGTTATCTCATTACTTTTAGTGCCAGTCTTTATCTGTCCTAATACAACTTCATTTGCTGCTGCAAAGGCACGAACCATTTGTATCGCGTTACTCTTATCACCTTTTGTGTATGAGCCTCGAACTGTCTTGCCATCAATGGCAATAACATCACCATGCGTAGCCTCATGACAATCCTTCATCCAAGCAATAAAGCAGCGCTGAAACTGTTTGGGCTCCATTGAAGCAAATACTCTCGCAATGGTATGGTGAGAAGGTGTACCATTTTTATACTCACCATATTTTCTTAACCAATCAATTTGATCGTGACCAAAATCAGCAATATCTTCCCAACCTTCTGCGCCAGAAATAATGGCGACAATAGATAAAAATAAGGTATCAGATAAACTATCTGAGATTTTCCAGTCTTGTCGGGGGATCTTGGATAATCGCAATATGGTCCAGCAGACTTAATCCGTTCATTTCTTTAACTTCTCTCGACTAAAGAGAAGTATATGATCACACCTGAACCTGATCTGCAAGGTTATCTATTTTAAAATTAGGATCTTGTTATATGAAGGAAAAAACCACTCATTATACCAATTCCGTTAATTAGATGATCTATTTAACGGAATTGGTATTACACTGTTCGATATTTAGCCTTTTCATGATTCTTCCCTGGAAATAGGGCTTTGCAGGAGTGTTTTCACGCGTTATTTTAGCCGATTTTATTATTTTTCGCTTTTGATAATGATATATTCAGTGTACAAATTGATGTTATGTAGTGTACAAAGAGGGCCTTTGATAAAGTGAGAAAGATTATGGTAATAAATATTAAGCTATTCATTACAGTTTTTTTATCCATCAACTTATTAGCCTGTGCGCCTGTCTCAGCTGAAAAAAGTGGAAAAACTGAAAAAACTGAAAAAATTGAAAAAATTGAAAAATCAATTACCCATCAGGAAGTGGGTAAAGCCTCTTTTTATGCCAATAAATTTATTGGTAGAAAAACCGCAAGTGGTGATATTTTTCGTCAGAATGCAAAAACAGCAGCGCACAAAAAATTACCTTTTGGTACTAAAGTGAAAGTCACTAATATAAAAAATGGTAACTCTGTTGTGGTAACAATTAACGATAGAGGGCCTTTCGTTAAAGGGCGGATTATTGACCTTTCCCGATCTGCCTTTAAGGCTATTAATGGTCTTGATGCAGGTGTTATTAAAGTACGTATTGAAGTTATCAAGTAAGATGAATTATTCACAGTTAAACCATGGGAGAATGCGCTCTGCTAATGTTCAATACGCTCTGATAACTATTCCAGATAACGTTAATTAGTTCGATTAGACAGTCCCTGTAACATATTTTCATTCAAAACCCCTTCTTTGTTCAAGTTAAATGGAATAAAACCTTTTGGATCTATTCTGGTATTAAGCCGGTATTTAATATCGTCGCCGTTATGCTGGCTTAAATGGGTCAGCAATTTCAATAAATCAAATAAATTGACTGTCGTTTGAATATCAACAGGTGTTTCGCTGTAGGCTGTAAGTTTCGGTATTTGATTGGAAACACCCGATAAGATTCTCTGATCAGCGATGTCGAGCTGTAAGGTCATTCCCTGGATCTCTAAATCCTGAGCATTAGGATTTGTTACTAACAATCGCACGTTAAAGCGGGGGGATAAGCCTGCTGAAGACAGCGTCGGCTCGATCTTAACCAAACGTACTTGCAGCTCCTGTAACTGCTGTATGGTGCTACATCCGCTTAATAATAAAACAGAAAACAACACAATAAACTTCCATCTAGACATATCCGCCACCTGTCAATTTTGATAATCATCAATAATAGCAAAACAATCACAATTGTTTTTTTTATTTATATCGATTGTTATTAATTAGCTGCATTTGCGATTAAATTATTCTACATTACTCTTCTGGGGTAGTTTTAACGCACAACAGAGAGTTATTTATATGCTGAAAAAAATTCATGCTTTTTTAAATGCAAACAAGTCACAGGATTCAACAGTTCCTGATGATACTGTTGCCATTGCTTGCTTACTCTGTGAAGTCGCTAACGCCGATCATTCGATCTCCGAAGAAGAGGCAACTGCCCTGCAGAATACTTTATGCAAGTTGCTACAAATTGATAATGATAAAGCAAAAGAATTATTAAGCATTGCAAAAGAAACAATACGAACATCAAACTCTTTGTTTCAGTTTACCTCCGAATTACGCGCCTTAGATCAGCAATCGCGTATTGATTTAATCAGCGCAATGTGGGAAATCGCTTATGCTGACAATCATCTGGATCCACACGAAGAGGCGATTATTCGCAGAGTAGCGCAATTAATCTATGTTGCTCACAGTGAGTTTATTCGTACCAAACTGGCAGTAATCGCGCCATAAATCTGCTTGTGATAGTAAGAGAACTTTAACTTGAGGAAAAGGTAATTACTCAGCACTATAGAATAGTATTGCTCAAAGGCAGGCCAAACAATAACTCACCACTTGATTGGTGAATAATGCGATGAAAAAACCAGACTGTAAAACGGCTATGTTAAATATCATCTTATTGGTGAAAAAGGACTTCCCCTTTGATAATCCGGAAGTTCAAATCTGTGGTGACAGCTGCGTTGGCTGCCCGAAAAAATTACTGGAATTAGTTGAAACAGAAATTATGTATTGGGAGTTAGTTATTGAACGTGGCGAATCCCCAAATTTAGGTGAAATTTCCCGTTTTGCTAAATTATGCAAAAATGTGCGCAGAGGGCTGAAGCGTAACGGTCTTGTTGACTGAATCAGTGCAGAAAAAATAATTTTATCAAACAGCGATAGATTACTTGATCTGTCCGCGTTCCTTTAGTACTGCCCGTAAGCTTTCGATACGTTTACGATTGACCCCAAAATCTGAATAACCAAGGCGTGAAGCGGAATAAACTGCGATAATGTTCTGCTCTGTACGCAGTTCTAATTTAAGGTCATCTACGAATCGGAACAATGCACTGCGACATTCAACATGCAAGAAATATTGAGTTTGCTCGATAATTATGCAGCCTGGTTGCTGTTCAATTATCTCCTGCACAACAGCCCAGACGGTTTCGGCTTCTTGTGTTAACAGATAGGGGGCTATCTGATGTTCACCGTCGGTGGCGTCACTTGAGACACAATTTGGATAAGCAGGGCAGAGGGAGATGATCTCCGCTGACTGAGCAATGTCTCCCGGGCTTTTTTCACTGCAGGCGGCAAGATGCATATTCATAAAAAATATTATTACAATCAAAAAAGCTTTTTTCATGATGCGACTCTCCTTTAACGTATTTCAAAAGTGACCTTATATGTGACTCAGTGACTGGCTTGTTTTATAAATTTATCAAGATCATGGTGATTTTCAAAAAAATCAATAGCAGCATCAGCTTGCCTCTTTTTTGTCGCTGGTAAGCGTTTAATGAGCCCTTTAAGGGGAGCGAAACTGAAATCAAAGGTTGCATTTTCTGCGAGCTTTCCGGTTTTATCCAGCAGTTTTTCAATACTTAAATCATCCGTTAAAAAATGCATAAAGCCCATTACCACAAAGTTAAAAGATGTTTCATGATTTGCTTTTTCGGCTTCCCGGATACGTTGCCGGGTATCTGTTATCTCCTCACAAAGTAAAGAGATTAGTGCCGCATTGGTCATTGCATTGTTTACCGCTGTTTGCAGTTCCGGATCTTTAATTTCTTTATAACGTGCCATAATTTCGTCAAAAAGTTTGAGTGCCTCTTTGATCTTATTAAACTTTAATAAAATATTAGCCTTAGCAGCCAAAGATCGGGCAACAAGTTTATTAAATCGCAATGTTTTATGGCCGGAAAAACGCAGTTGAATTTTGTCACAAAGTTCGATAAGTGCTAGTGGTTTCTCCTGTATATGGTAGATATCAAGTAAAGAAGAGAATGACTGGGCAACCAGGATTTGCAGCTGCAAGTTTTTGCTCTGTGCAAAGAGTGAAATAACCGACTCATAACAGCTAATCGATTCTTGTTGTTGCCCGAGCATAGCCAGGTAGTTACTTTTATGGACCAATGCCTGTGCGACTATCTGCTGTATTTGTACCTCAGATCTGCTCTTCAACTTTTCGATGAGAGTAGTATAAATACTCAGCACGTTACTGCCGGCGCCTTTTTCAGCCAGTGCCTGGGCTTTATTCATAACTGCGGTGCTAACCCTAACCTCAAAAAATAGTTCGTTAACACCTGAAAAACGGGAGACGATCTCTTCATAGACCGCAATTTCCAGATCAAATTGATTGAGTTGTTTCAGTAAACAACCTTTTTGAAATAGTGAGTTGATAACTTGCTGTTGTAATTCAATCGGCGCATCTTCAGCTACGCGTAAAATTACCTGGTCATAAATATTCAGAGCTGCTGTTATCTGCTCACATTTTTGCAGGGTATAGGCTTTGTTAAAAAGCGCCTTTGTAATTAATAAATCACTGCTTTGGGGACTATTAATCACCTTGTCTAAAAACTTGATGGTGTCCGGGTACCCATTCTGGTGAAATAGCAGGATAGCCTTGTCGAAGTTGTCTGCTGCAGAGTAATCAGTTTCTGCTTTATGGGTTAAGCGATTATTTACATTGATGGTAAATTTTTTAATATCATCAGCTGCTGAAGTCTGATCAAATTGAGAAAGGCTAGCCCTTATATCATTTTCATATTGAGTTTTTATCGACAAATATAAATCGGACAGATGAGCGAGATCTTTTGCGGTTTTCTGTGCAGTGAATAGACGCTCATCCAGGCTGGTTAGATAGTTTTTGCCATAATCATTATTTATGACAGTTGTTTTCCCTACAAGAGCACTCACTATTTCAGACTCTTTTTCCTCCAGCCAGGTTAAAAAAAGGCTTTCCGTGTTTTTTGTCGCTTCATAAACAGCCTTGTTTTTTGCTCTTCGTGTTAGGAATACTGCGAATAGAGCAATTATCAAGCTAAGCAGGGCTGTTAGCATTGCCAACATTGTATTATTAATACTAATCTCTTTATCTGAAAAGCTCAGTGACTTCCTGAATTGCCAGTCATTACCTGCCGTTGCCTGAAGTTGTTTTTTAACTTCGCTAAGCTCTGATCTGAGTAGCTTTAATTGTTTTAGCTGGTCAGCTGTCTGCTCGGATTGTTGTCCGGAAGGAAGTTGCGAAGGTTGTGTCTGCGGAGGCACTGCTGCTTTTTCTGTTGATGATTGCAATTGTTCAAAGGCAGTTGAACGCGGGCTCATTTCAAGCGTTGTTTTTTGTGACAGAGATGATTGCTCGGCAGAGACGGTTTGTGGTTGCGCAGACGTGCTGTTTATATCGGCATAAACTACAGGTGTAAAAAATGAGAGCAGAGTAGAGAGTAATAAAAAGAACATATTATTCCTTAACGGAGGAAAAGAAAAAGCGGCTGCTTAACTGCACTACAAGCTAAACAGATTAATTATGGTAAAGTAAAAAAAGCAGCTTAATTGATTAGGCGATAACCGTGAATAAAAACGCGATTGATAAACTGGTTTTATTAAGCTTAGGTATCTGAAATGTTAAAACAGTATTTGGTCAATCCAATTTCTCTTGTATAAACAAGGGTGTTTACCTGACTTTGCATGTAATAACTATTAAACGTAATTGTGCTGTTTTTATCGTAAAATTGATACCCGTATAAATATTTATTTAATTCCCTATAATACCTTATAACCCCTCGTTAAAGTTTAAATCTAATGATAAAGAGAAGGAGCTGTGTGTATGAAAATAATAAAGCCAGGTTTATTGTCGACTGTTATGGCCGTTTCATTGGCACTCTACGGTTGTGTAAATTCGCCGACAGGCAGGCAACAGATTTTACTCTTTTCCGGTTCTCAGATGTCAGAGCTTGGCGTGCAGTCATTTGAGGAGATGAAAAAGCAGGAAAAGATTAACACGGATAAAAAAACCAATGCTTATGTACAGTGTGTGACCAACGCAATTACTACTCGTTTAGGTCCGCAACCAGATTTTGGGCAATGGGAAGTTGTTGTTTTTGACAGCGATGAAGTTAACGCATTTGCACTGCCCGGTGGAAAAATAGGTGTTTATACGGGGTTACTTAAGGTCGCCACTAATCAAGATCAGCTTGCAACCGTTATCGGCCATGAAATTGCCCATGTGACGGCTAATCACAGTAATGAAAGGCTGTCCAGAACGCAGCTGGCAAACACCGGTTTACAGCTGACGAGTGCTGTAATGAGTGGTTCGGAGTATCAGAGTATTGTTATGTCCGGGCTTGGTTTGGGGGTGCAGTATGGGGTATTGATGCCTTATAACCGCGCCCAGGAATCTGAGTCTGATATGGTAGGTTTACGCCTGATGGCCGAATCAGGATTCGATCCTCAGCAAAGCGTTACTTTATGGGAAAACATGGCTAAAGCATCCGGGGGTAATCAGATTCCGGAGTTATTATCTACCCATCCTTCCCATTCTACCCGTATTCAGGACTTACAAGCCGCGATAGCCAGCTTACCGGTAATGAATGTAAAGCAGCAGAACTGCCGCTTATAACAGTGATAGAGGCGTGATTTCCCTGCAGACTACACGCCCTTATATAAATTTTTTATGGATTGAACGACTAGCCAGTCTTGCTTTTCCATATTTTCTGCGTCTGATGTTGGATTACTATGGCTTCCCGGTGTCAGGATAGTTGTCGTTATTATAAAACCATAATTTACAACATCTTATAAAAACAGTTAACTTTCTATGATCATAATATTTACAAATAGTTAGCTATAGAGTAAAAAGCTAACAACAATGTACTGGAACAGAGTCATAAAAATACAGAATTAGTGCTTGCAACTAATTTAGTGCCTATAATCCAGGATCAAACCTGTAGAGTGGTCTATGTTGTCTAACGCTGATTAACTATTTATTAATGCTCCACCCAGCCGTACCAATTCTTAAAGTAGAGGAATACATGTCGAACAAAATTGAAACCGCATTAGAATCAACCATTTTCAAAAGTCGTTGGTTGTTAGCCCCTTTTTACGTGGGCTTAGTGCTGAGCATTGTATTGTTGTTTGTAAAATTTGTTCAGGAATTTTGGCATATCGCCAGCCATGTTATCTCTATGCCGGAAAGTGACGTCGTGATTGGTATTTTGGCGTTAGTTGATTTATCACTTGTAGGTAGCTTATTACTGATGATTATTTTTAGTGGCTACGAAATTTTCATCTCGAAAATTGATCTGGATTCTCATGAAGACCGTCCTGAATGGATGGGAAAGGTTAACTTTTCAGGGCTCAAACTAAAAGTCATCGGTGCAATTGTTGCGATCTCGGCAATTGACCTGTTAAAAACTTTTATGAATCTTCCGGCAAGCCTTTCCAACGAGCAGACAAATATAATAATGTGGAAAGTTATCATTCATTTAACATTTGTTTTTTCAGGGCTGATCTTTGCTTATATGGATAAAGTTGCCGGCGATACTAAGCATCATTAATCATTATGGTGGTTACATTGACTGTGAGCTATTGACTTGCAGACGGAAAATAACGAGCCTGAGGGCTATTACTTGCTGAAATGCCACCTGCTACAAAGCAGGTGTGCTGTCTACCCGATTGCACCAAGTGCCCGATCTAAGTATTGTGAGCTTTCGCGAGTAAATTTAGCGGGCGTTGCTGATTGTTTTTTGCAATCATGGGATTGACTCCTGTTACTCTGCTTAAGTTAAAAAGTATAACGCCAGGCGCAACTTTAAACTGCATGAAAGGCAGGGAGTTTTTGTAACAGGAAATCATAGCCTCGCTTTTATCCATTTAGATGAAAAACACCGTCATTCATGGCGGTGATGAAAATCATTGATGCGAAGCATTAACGTTACTTAGGTCTATTTTGTTGCTCGATATAAGTCGTCAGGGCATCTAGCGCAGCACCGTCACATGATCCGGCAA
>NZ_JBFGZY010000121.1:0-13256 GCF_041586535.1 Psychromonas sp.
CACATATAAAGAGGTTAAATTTAACTTATCTTTTAATGCCTGCTTGGAAAATTGCCAGCTTAAATTGGTCATCACCACCTGGTCATTATCAACCGGACAGGCGATACCGATACAGAGATGTTTCACCTCACCCTGCAATGCCGAAAAATAATGAGCAAGGGCTGCTTCGAGTGTGGCAAACTCCGCACAGGCAAACTCTTTTAACTGGGTTAATTCCCCGGATTCAAGATGACAAACAGCAAGACGGATATTCGTACCGCCAAGATCAACAACTACAGATAACATTTTATTCTCCTGACAATTTAAACATTGATGATTTTGCAGGTATTGGTTAATCCTGCGTAATGGTTATCACCGTGAGTAATTAACACCAGATCGCCTTCCTGCAGATAACCACGTTCTTTTAATGTGTCAACTGCATTACGCGTAAATACGCTGTTATTGGTAGTAGTTGAGTTAAAATTGACCGGTGTGACACCACGGTACAGGGCACAATAATTTAATGTCTGCTTATTGCTGGAAAGGGCAAAAATCGGTAGCCCTGAGCTCAGACGTGACATCAATAAAGGGGTCGTACCGGAGGCGGTCAAGGCAATAATCGCTTTAATACCCACAGTATGATTAGCGGCAAACATCGCCGTCATGGCCAGTGCTTCAGAGGGATCGTCAAACATATAGCCCATGCGGTTTTTGGAAATATTAATGCTCGGGTGTTTTTCCGCGCCCAGACACACTTCACTCATCGCTTTGACGGTTTCCACCGGATAAGCGCCCGCAGCGGTTTCACCCGAGAGCATCACAGCATCGGTACCATCTAATACCGCGTTGGCCACGTCCATCACTTCTGCACGCGTCGGCATCGGCGCACTGATCATCGATTCCATCATCTGCGTTGCGGTGATAACGACGCGGTTTAAACGGCGCGCAGTGCGGATCATGTTCTTTTGCACGCCAACCAGTCGCGCATCACCAATCTCTACACCGAGGTCTCCACGGGCAACCATTACCACATCAGAGGCAAGAATAATATCTTCCAGTGCTTCCTGGGTTTCCACCGCTTCCGCGCGCTCTACCTTAGCCACGATTTTAGCGTTACAACCAGCTTGTTTTGCCAGGCGGCGTGCATAGTGGATATCTTCGCCATTACGCGGGAAAGAGACAGCCAGATAATCACAACCGATTTCAGCCGCGGTGATAATATCTTTTTTATCTTTCGGGGTTAACGCGGCCGCCGATAAACCGCCGCCTTTTTTGTTAATCCCTTTATTGTTTGATAAAGGGCCGCCGATAGAGACCGTGGTGTGTACCTGGTTACCGATAACCTTTTCAACAATTAACTGCACTCGGCCATCATCCAGTAATAACACATCACCAGACGTTACTTCCTGAGGCAGGGTTTTGTAGTCAAGACCGACAGCCTGATGGTCGCCCTGACCCTTTTGTATATCGCTGTCTAAGATAAATTTGTCGCCAACGGCGAGCTGGATTTTGCCCTCTTTAAAGGTCGACACACGAATCTTAGGGCCCTGCAGATCACCCATAATAGCCACTTCTTTGCCTAAACGGGCGGCAATTTCACGCACCTCATTGGCACGTTTAATATGATCGCCCGGCTCGCCATGGGAAAAGTTCATCCGTACCATATTGGCGCCGGCTGCGATAATTTTTTCCAGGTTATTATCTCGGTCAGTTGCAGGGCCTAATGTGGCAACGATTTTAGTACGTCTTGTCATTTTATACTCCCATAATTGTAGGTAAATATTTTGTAGTAATGCTGATTGATTGCTAAAAACAGATCCAAGCTATCTGCAGGTGTATCTTCAAGCACTTTCGATATCAGCAGCTAAATAACCACAGTCCGAATAGACTTAGTTTCATTAATCACTGTTAGAATATTTTTAAATTAGTCTAAAGTATCAGAGCAACAAGAACACCAAAGAAAGCGCTTTCTTGAGAGGGTTGTCACAGAAATCCTACGTTCAGATCTTTATACTTCTACCCAGTGTTTAAGCAGCTGCCTCTGGGCTGGCATTTATCCTCTCCCAGCCGGACTATTTGTTTTTTCACTCTTCCTTTTACACGTATTTTTTCGTGACGCGGCCCGTCCCTCCAGATACGGCCGCGCTTTTTCCCCGCTACATCATTTATATTTAAAGGCGACGCTTCCGCACAGTTTTCATTTATGTAGATCTGGAATTCTAACGGCTAATAAAGACTGTCACTTAATATAGCCCCCCATTCTGTAAGCCTCTCTAAAATAAGTAAGCGATACACACTTGACACAGATATTTAATGAGATGAAGGTAAAGTTAGATTCGGTCAAAGGGAATGTATTTGAGAGTAAGGAGATCACCTACTTCAGCCGTCAGCTGATAGCGCGTGGCTCAATACATTACAGCGTTCGAGAAGGGAACAACCATTTTCCTCGTGCTGTGCTTTATCTGCTCTCAGAGCTGAGTCATGATAAAGCACCTTGAGGGCTCGTGGGTTAAATAGTTACTGCTTGCCGAGTTCGGTCCTGTAATGTGATTTGGCTTTTTTTGAGCCCGCACGTTCAGCTTCGTCGACCAAACTTAACGCCCGCGAAAGATTGTTCTCTTTTACCGCTTTACTAATCTGCTCTAAATAAAAGGCTTCGGTATCACTTAATATTGTAGGAGCTTTCACTGGGGTGGCTGGTTTAAAGGTCCTGATTTCTTCTGTGGCACCTAGCTTACTTATGCTCTGTGCACTAAAAAAAACATCTTCAAAGCGGAGTTCAAGCTGACCAATTGGAGAATGTTTACTGTAAAGCTTGGGAAAAGACTGTTCAGGGAGTTCTTTGCCTTTTTTTAATTCATATTCACGCGCCGGATCAAGGCGCTCACTTCTACCATCCAGAACACTATCTTTACTGTAAACAACAATATAACGGATAGCTTGACTAATCTCGCCAGTAAAGACTTTTTCTACGGAGAAAAAACCCTTAGGGTTAAATTGAGCATTATCAATACGCGAAACTTCCTGTAGATTTTCATCTAAGAAAATCACACTCGGTACAAAAACTGTTCGACCGGCATCGCTTTGTAAAACAAAGGTAAAGCGATTAATATGCTCAGGCAGGAATAAAGCAGCCGTATAAGAGTTACCTTCTGGAAAATTAACAATAGGCGAGTCGGCAGTGATATCAATACGATTATTCGATTCAAGTGATAGCATTTGGAACTCTAAGCGGTTAAGAGAGACAGGCGCTGCTTGCGGAGATCTTAATTGCGCAGTGAGTTTCGCTTCATTGGCAAATTGTCTATCCCAGCTACCAAAGGAGTTGCTAACAAAATTGTCAGTTGAGGAGCAAGCGGCCAATAAAACAGCTAAAATCACAAACCATAAATTTTTCAATCTTCTACCCTCTAAATGTATAAAGGCAGCAATCGATTGCTGCCTTTTGTTGTTAGTCACTATTTAATAATTAATAAGTAACTTAGATTATCGGCTTACCACCAGGCTTCAAACATCGCACCAGCAATCAGTGGGTTCTCTGTAACGCCGGCATTTTTCTCTTGACCCGCGGTAACGTAGAAACGTAGCATTGGACGTCCCCAAGGTACAGTATCAATTGAGATATTTTGCGACAGTGTCACTTTATATGCTTCATTGTTTTCTTGACTATCGTCAAAATCAACTACTGAGTAACCCGCTTCCAGCCATGTAGAGTGGATATTATTCCATGCGTGAGTAGGGCGGACAATGATATTAGTGGTGGTACGATCTTGAGTGTCATCAGCTTCATCAATATCATGATAAGCAACTAAGTATTCCAAACCTGTTTTTTCACCTAGGCTATAGCTACCGTCAATACTGAAGTAATCAGATTTAAGGCCTTCTTTTCTGCCCCAGGAAAGGCTGTTCTCTACATTATCAGAATGGCGGTAGTAGAAGTTTTGCCCCCAACCACTTAGTTTTGCAATCACTATACTTGCATCAACGGGATCTGCTATCGTATCATCAGTAAAACCGTAGTTTGCGATAATGTCCATAGTGATATCATCTGATATCTTAATATCACTTAGTTTAGAAGTCGCTGCAAAATTATGGCCATCATTAGCATCCACGAAGCCTAGCTCTAGTTTAGCAAAGCCCATATCGATTCCTTTAATACCGGCGCCCTGACCATCCTGGATAGAAAGATAATAATCATTCAAACCCTGCTGCATGCGTGAATGGAACACTCGACCTGCCCAGATATAAGCATCAGGTTGAGATTCAAATACATTAGAGGCACCAGCATAAGATTGTTTCAGACCGACACCGCCGCCCCACTCTTCGAGCATCATGCCAAGATCCCATTTAGTGCCGTTTTCACCTTCAAATTTCTTAACAAACAGCCACTCTCCACCATTGCCTTCATTACCTAAGCGACCCGCTGCGTTACCAGTCTGTCCGTCAGCAGTAATACTGGTATTTCCATCCTGCTCATACTGCGTGCCCCAGCGAGTATAACCGTGGAATTCAAACGCGTCATCTGCACTGGCGATTTGCGGTGCGGCCATACCAGCTGCTAATGCACATGCTAAGGTTAATTTTGATAATTTCATTGTAACTCCGTATATAGTTTGTAATTTCCGTCTGAACTCAAGGAAACCAAAAGTAAGCGCTTTCTTTAAAGCTTTAAAAAAATGCCAGATCGTTTAAATGGCATGGATTAGCTGCAACATGGCTGGTTCTAAGGTGATTTGGCAGAAGCCGCTGTTAAGCTATTTCGGAAAAGAATTATAATGATAATAGCTAGAAATAACGTGAAGCAGATCTACAAGTAAGCGCTTTCTTTAAATCTGGATCACACTTTTAATCGTACAGTAATTTTGTAGCGAATTTAGCGGAACTTTTTTAAAATGACCCAGACCGATATTAATCCGAAGCTGAAATACTGCTGAACAAATCATGCATAAATAGATTGCTCAGCCATTGTTAACGGTTACAATTAGTTACAGTCGGTTATGAAATCTTCTTTTTCCTGTTGGGAATAAATGAAAATGCTTAACTTAATGAATGGATATTATTGCTAAGGTAATTACGTTGATCACAATTAAAGAGGTATCTGAGCTTGCGCAAGTCTCCCAGGCAACGGTGTCAAGAGCCATCAATGGCCACGCAACTGTTAAAGAAGCAAATAAAATCAAAGTATTTGAAGCGATAGAAAAGCTCGGTTATACACCGAACACCTTCGCGAAGGCATTAGCTTCTAAACGTTCAGATAGTATCGGTATGATGGTTGGAACACTTGATGGTCCTTTCTTTGGTCCTTTAATGCACAACGCGGAAGGTATTATTCGCGATAAAAATCGGCACTTAATCGTCACCAGCGGGCAGGAGTCAAAAACAAAAGAGCAAGACTCGATTCAGTTTCTCCAGTCTAAGCAGGTGGATGGTCTGATCATTCATTCCGATAGATTATCCGATGACGAACTGATTAAAATAGCAGAAAAAAAACCTGCGCTGATTATTCTAAACCGTTACATTCCAGAATTAAGTGACCATTGTATCTGCATAGATAACGAATTAGGCGGGTACCTGGCGACAAAATATCTTCTCGACAATGGTCATACAAAAGTTGCATGCATCACCGGACAAATGAGCAAAGTTGACAGCCGTGAACGTCTGCAGGGTTACAGAAATGCCCTCACAGAGTCTTCTATACCCTATGATGCGAACTTGGTGATAGAAGGCCGATTTGATCATCAGGGGAATCACGAGGTGGTCAGAAGATTACTCGACCGTGATAATGAAATCACTGCCATTTTCTGCCAGAACGATAATATCGCTTTAGCAGCTTATGATGTTTGCAGCGAAAGACAATTAACCGTAGGTGAAGATATTTCAATTATAGGTTTCGATAATGTTAACTATAGCCAGCATATCCGACCTAAGCTCTCAACGGTTAACTTCCCGGTCAAAGAGATGGGGATTGAAGCAGCCCGAGCCGTTATCGCATTGATTGAAAAAACAGATCATAGATTCACAACCAAATTGCTCCCTGAATTAATTATTCGGGACTCGGTGAAAAAAATAAACTAGTTGATCCGGCAGGAAAAGAGTTCAAATATTTGTATTCAATGATTTCAATGCTAGATGCCTGTTTAACTGGCTAGTGACGGTACCAGCACTTTCTAAGCTGAAAAAGATTTCAACACAGATCCCTTTAAAAACGAGATCTACTTTGATTTTTGTGTAAGAAAATCATCGCCTAAAATTAATCCTAGCAATTTAAAATAGCAATGCGGAACTCCTTTTCCACATTGCTATTTAAATTTTATAAATCAATAAGATAAAGTTATTTAGCTAAGATCACATTTTTGACTTTGAATTGAACTCCGGCTTGTGATTCAGCCCAGTTAGCTAACAATGCAAGTGGTTTATTCACTACAGTAATATCTAAACTCCCCGTATTTAAATCGCTCACATTAACTGAAATGGTGTGCCATTGTCCTGTTGGGTAGCTATCTTTAACCAACAAGTAGTCATCAGCGGGACCTGCTTCAGACTCCATTTTAAAGACGACACCCGCAGAAACACCGTAGTTGTCGACCCATAAATCAAAGCTAAGCGTTCCTGTGTCAAGATAGTTGCTTAGATTTTGAGGTTCACCTGACATGATGACAATACCTTTGTAAGTTTCAGGACTATCTACGTCATAAGCTACAGATAAGACTGTTTCACCATCAACAACCTCTTCACTATAAGACAAATGTCCGTCAATACCACCCCATGTATTAGTATCTGTTTTATACTCACTTAGTTCAGACCAAGTTGCCTTAACATCAACAATATCTTCATCTAGTGGCGGTAATGCTTCAGCTTTTAGCTCTTCACAACTTACAGCATCTTCTGCTGCGTCAACACTGCGTGGTACATAGCGAATTTCACCAAGATTAAACTCTACAGCCTCTTCTGAATACATTAAGAAAGGAGTATTCACCAGAGAGAAATCCATGCCTTCATCAACTAAACATTCCAGCGGAACTTTGACCGTCGTCCACTGTTTTTCATCTGCTGCCGTCGGTGCGGGTAACACCTTGTTTATATCAACTTCCCCCAGACATGGCCACTCACAATGCGCTGCTAACACCAAACTTTCCGGTGCAGTAGATTTCATATCGATATCAAATTGCAGCGTTGCATCTGCATTTAGATAGCTGAATTTATCTACACCTGCTTCATCGCCAGTCTGCATATAAATTTGAGCTGGAGAGTCTCCAGTAAATTCAACCGTAACAGCATCCTGCTGGAGTTTGTAGTTAATGGGTGTGGTAGTAATAGAGCCAATCGTCGTTACTCCACCATTAGAAACCTCTAGACCAGCCCAACCATTCGCACTTCCAGCTATACGCGCAGTAAATTCTCCGGTTGATTGACTGCCGTAAATTTCCAAATTAACAGTTGCTTCACTAGTATCTGGCGCTGACTGCCCACAACCATAATCCCGCTCATCAAGCGCTATGTTATTAAGATCAGTGGTTACAGATTGCGTACTGCTTGACGCATAGCCTAAGCCATAACCATATGGAAACAGCGGTTTATGCTCACCTTCGATATCCTGCTCAATCAACTCCCCCGTCATACCGTCAACTGGGGTGCTGTAATCAGCAATGTTCGGTGCATGGCGGTTTATTGTCGTAGAGCACACTTTCATAGGCCATGAATAAGAGAGGCGACCTTTAAAGTCCGCACCATCTTCGGCAAATAATACATCAGTAATACCACCTGCTTCTGTGCCCGGCAACCAGGCTGCGACAAAGGCATCGGATGCGTTAATTTCTTCATTTACATAGAGAGGACGACCCGAATAGAATACCGTAACTACTTTACGGCCAGCCTCCTTCATCGCTTGCACAGCTTCTAAATCGGCTGCATAGGTGGAATCAAGCGAAGAGAACTCAAGAGTTTGGCTGGATTTAATATCCCCGAACATTTCGGCATAAGGATCTTCCCCAATTACGACAATGGCGATCGCATCTTCCGGTGCGTCAGTTTCGCTGGTGTATACGTTTTCTGACCCGACAGCATCCTGCAATGCCATTTGCATAGTCGTTGCACCAGGGAAATCAGCTTCAATGGTGTTTTCAGTCCCCTGCCAGGTTAAGCTCCAACCACCGGTTTGTTTTTGGATATCATTGGCAGCGCTTCCGGTAATAATATATGAAGCATCTTTACTTAAAGGAAGAACACCGCCTTCATTTTTAAGTAAAACCAGTGACTCACTGACCGCTTGTCTTGCAATGGCTCTATGTGCATCTGATCCTAAGATATCTGCATTTCCTGCCAGCTGACGCTCTGATGGTTTTGGTTTTTCCCAAAGGTTGGCACGCATTTTCACACGTAAGATACGTGTTACTGCATCATCAATACGCCCCTGTGAAATAATACCTGCATTCACCTGATCAATAACGTTAGTGTAGAAAGCCTGCCAGTCACTTCGTGCTGTCACCATAAATACATCATTACCTGCATTAACCGCTTCAGGACAATCAGCAGCGCTACAGCCATCAATCTCTGACTGGCCGTTCCAGTCGGTTACAATCAACCCGTCAAAGCCCATTTTATTTTTTAGTATGTCATTAAGCAGATATTTACTGCCATGGAGTTTGTAATTATAAACAGGGCGTTCGTCCCCATCATTCTGGTCGTAGTTTGCATCGTTATGCCATGAGTTAAATGAACTCATCACCACTTGCGCACCGGCATCTAAACCTGAAAAATAACCTGTTGCATGAATATTGCGTAAGTATTCTTCTGTATAGTGGTTTTCACCACGGTCTACACCATTTAATGTACCGCCGTCACCTACCCAGTGTTTAACATTGGAGATAACATTGGCTTGTCCTTTCAGGCCCTCGCTACCACCTTGTAAACCTTCAACCATTTGCCCTGCATACTGGTGTATGATTTCAGGATCTTCTGAGTAACCTTCATAGACACGTCCCCAACGATAATCTCGTGGTGAAGCAACGGTTGGGGCAAATGTCCAGTCAAGACCTGTCGCAGAAACTTCCAGTGCAGTTGCTTCACCAATACGCTTAATTAATTCTGGGTTATTTGCCGCCCCCAAGCCTATATTGTGAGGAAAAACAGTCGCACCAAATACATTGTTATGACCGTGAACTGCATCCGTTGCCCACATAAAAGGAATTCTAAAGCCACGTTCCGCATAAGCTTCTTCTAATGCTTCGTAATATTTATCGGCTTCTTTTGCCCAATCTTCTGCTGTTGCATACTTATTATCATCAGGCCAGCCGCCGCCACCATTTAATAACGAACCCAATTTATAATCTTTTGCCTCGGCAGGCGTCACTTCACGAAGATCCGGCTGGATCATCTGCCCCACTTTTTCTTCCAAGGTCATCTGCGCAACAATAGCTGCCACTTTGCTTTCAATGGCCTCATCTTTGGCAACCGCACTGTTTATTTGCGGCCAATCCTGATAATAAGGAACCTTAGCATTCTTGGCGGCTTTTTTTGCTGCTTTATCTTTTTTCTTTTGTGCTTTATTGGCTTCTTTGGCGGCTTTTTTTGCCGCTTTATCATTTTCTTTTTGTGCTTTTTTGTCTTCTTTGTTTAATGATTTATTCTCAATTGATGATGTATTAACAGTATCGTTTGGATTCATCGGTGACGCCGTTGGAGCAGTATTAACGCCTGCTAATAATGCCATTGCCACAAAACATGACAATATAGATCTTTTATGGTGCATAATTTTTACCTTGTATAATTTAATACTTATAAACTACATGCATAAATGTCATGAAAAAGTCTTAGACCAATCCAAGCCATTTTATTCGAAGAAAATTCAGTCCTTTAAGCGATAAGGAGGCTGCTCATTAAACTCACCTGATGTTACTGACAGGTATATTTACTAATTCCATTTACTGTAGATCTCCAACCCCAGAAAAATGATAGCGCTTTCTTTTATATCAGCCATTAAAATAGGTTTATTTTAATGGTACAACTCTAAATCCAGCTAAAAACTCACTTAACAGTCAAAATAACCACCCTAAATCAACTTTATTTTCAGGAGTGATTATAAAAGCAAAGCAACCGCTTAAAAAGCGATCAAAATCACACATGAAAACACTTTCATGTAACAAAACGTAACACACAACATCAAAGAGCAATTAACACCAATAACTAACTGATTTAATTTACATTTAAATTAAAACACAAAAAACAAGGCAACTCATTTCGTGACAGCGGTTTCACCCTAACTAGTGTGGAGTACTATTTAAATCGGAAAAGGATCGAAGGAAAAGCGAAGTGGAAGGCTGTAAAAAACATGTCGTCAACGTTTGATATTGTTGAAAATACCTCTGCAGAAATAAGTATTTCCCGATTTAAACAATGAGAACAGTTAGGCTGGTAATCGCACTGCTATTCGTAACTTGATTGTTTTTAAAGACAACAAAAGGCAGTAAACCAATATCAATTTTTTTATTAAAAAAGAGTTGCGGCAAGCTGATGATAGGTTCAGAATTTATCCGATGTGGTTTATCATACCGCTATTTATTCTGGTTATTTATTTTCCTTTACATACCATTCAATATTACTGCCTGTTGTTAGGGCTGTTTACCTTTGAATTTTGCCGCCTAATACCTCTCGACAAAGAGCAAACCGCTTTTAGCCGAACCCTTCGGGCAGAGCTTGTTGGCACTTTCGACTACCTTATCGCATGGTTATGTAGAGCACCTAAACTACACTGATTCAGCCTTGTATAAGGAACCAGAAACTTCTGCAAAAATCTCGAAAGGTGGCAGCCCCTGGGGATTATAATAATAAATTTAAAGATATGACCGTAAGGAATGCCGTTGGCCACTATTAAAGATGTTTCCGAACTTGCTCAAGTTTCTCAGTCTACTGTTTCACGCGTCTTAACTGGCCACGCCAGAGTCGCGGCAGAAACTAAAGAAAGGGTGCTTAAGGCGATTGAGCAGTTAGATTTCCAACCGAACTTGTCAGCGCAATCCCTAGCTTCCAAACGAACCAATAGCATTGGCATGCTTGTAGGCACCCTTGCTGGTGGTTACTTCTCATCTTTGACAAGTGCGGCCGAAGAGACGGTGCGTGAAAGTAACTTTCATTTAATTGCTACCAGCGGACGGCAATCAAAGAGTCATGAAGTTGATGCGATTAAGTTTTTGAAGTCGAAACAAGTTGACGGCCTGATCATTCATGCTGGTGGTTTATCCGATGATGATATACTTGAAATAACCAAGACAACTCCCGCTACCGTCCTTCTCAACCATTATATTCCAGAAATAGCCGCAAACTGCATTGGTTTGGATGATGAATTAGGTGGCTATCTTGCAACCAAATACCTGCTTGACAATGGTCACACCAAGATAGGCTGCATTACAGGCCCACTCAATCAAAATGACTGTAGAGACAGGCTGCAAGGATACCGCAATGCATTAGCTGAGCATGGAATTCGCTATAATGCCAACCTGATCGTGGAGGGATGTTTTGATTTGAAAAATAACCATGCGGCACCTAGAAGACTACTGAATCGTAACACGCAAATCACTGCCATTTTCTGCCTCAACGATCATATTGCCCTGGGCGTTTATGATGTATTGCAAGAGAGAAATATTTCTATCGGCGATGATATCTCGGTTATTGGCTTTGATAACAATATATTTAGTTCTCTGATTGCTCCAAAGCTAACCACAGTTAATTTCCCTGTTAATGAAATGGGTGTCGAGGCAGCAAAAAAAGTACTGTCATTAATCGGCAAAACAGATTATCCGATGCCGCAGAAGTTAATACCCGAATTGATAATCAGAGATTCTGTTAAGAAAATTAATTAACCCGATGAGATGTTCTCCTTCGACTTAGGCATCTATCTGCCATGGTTGGATTTGTTATATGCGATCAAAAAAGGAGAAGACCAAAATGAAGATTACAACAATATAAAAGGCGACAATCTGCCTTTTATATTGTTGTGTTGAGAAACAGCTATAACCATTTTTCAGCGGTAATTTTCAGCAATTTGCTGCGTATCGCGTCATCAATCATTATTTTCGGCGAATTGTTATCGTCGGTATCACGATTCTCCACAATCAACACCTTAGCATCTTCACTCAGGGTATGTGTATGGTATACCCCACGCTTAATGTTGTAGGTTTTATTGCTCTCCATATCCCAGCTGTTGATAGCAAGGATATTATTGTTATCATCAACTTGCGCACAAAATAGAATACACTTGCCGGACAATAAGACGAAAACCTCATCGGTTTCCTGATGGCACTGAAAGTTGTCGATTTGATCCGGCTCCAGTTCATCGATGTAATTGAGCATTGCTACTCGCCATGTCTGGAAATCAACGACGGGCGCATAGCCCGCCGCGTCAAAACCTGACACCTCTAACAGGTGACTATTCACGGTAACTCCTAAGCTGTTTTCAGTAACATGGCTGACGGGATAAATACGCTGACCTGCTTAACACTGCCATCACGGGCAAATATCTGCGCACTGAGCTGTGCATCCAGCGCTAACAGGTTAATCTGCACGGTTTCACCGTTTGCGTAGGTTACCTCTATCCGGCCTGTTTCGCCTTGTGCAATCTGATAAACAAAAGGAATCTGGCAATAGGTAAAGCCCAGAGTTTTTGCAGCCAGGGAGATCTTTTCATATTCACTATTGAGGTTGATAAACTCAAATTCACCACTTTCTTGCAAAAACTCAGTTTCTTTAAGCAGAGATGGCTGGAAGTGAATTTGACCATCTTTAACAAGCAAACCTAATTCACCAAAACGCGTTAAGATCTCCTCTTTCACCTGTCCTGTCATGCCCGGTTGCTGGGCACCAGCCTGCTTAGGAGTGTGCGAGTACGGGTCAGTCGGGAACGCACCATACACATCAGGTGTTTTATTAAAGCCGATACCTGCACGCACTTTGTAATAGTATTCAGCCAGTTTTTGCGTTGCTTGTGAATCAGCATCCTGCTGGCGTGCAGCAAAATAGTTTTCCTGCACGGCAAGTAACAGTTTAGATACCATGTGCCAGTAGATAGAGCCCAGGCCTTCGTAAGCGAACATAGTACCGGAACGGCCGGTGAATGCCTGATGATTAAACACTTCTTCATAACAGGCTAGCAGATCCGCTCTGCTTTCATTCGCCACTTCCTGATAATCAGGTGCAACTTTTGCAAATGCCGTTTTTAAGAAGCCGGCGTTTTCAAACTTGGCATTAAAGTGATAAGTCCCCTGTGAATCCATCTCGACAATGCG
>NZ_JBFGZY010000122.1:0-13179 GCF_041586535.1 Psychromonas sp.
GCTGATAACGCTTTCCAATACTGGCCCTGCGTTATTAATTTTGCAATTAGAACAACTAGTTACTGCAATCAATGCCTTGCTTTCATCCGTTTTTTCTACGCCTAAATAGATCATCTAATTATCGGAATTGGTATTATTCTGCAGTTGGCTCAGGCAGTAGCAAATTTATAGAGAAATTATTGTTATTTGCTTGAATCACTCGGGGCGCGGAGCGAATTGAACGGCAGTTCAGGTTTATGAGCGGGCAAGATTCTGCGAGCCCTTTTTTTAGTCTGCCTCTTTTGATTTTGTGTAGATAAACAGGCAATGCAGCCTAAAGGCCGCGACCCGAAAGCAGTAACATATTAGTTTTTAGGCACACAATAGCCTGGATAGGCCTGTTAATTAATCGCCAGTAACTCAACGTCAAAAATCAGCAGCGATCCGGCCGGAATTTTCCCGGGAGCCTGATCACCATAAGCCAAACTGCTTGGAATATAAAAGCGGAATTTGTCCCCTTCCACCATCAACTGCACGCCTTCCGTCCAACCGGCAATAACTTGATTCAGTCCAAAAGAAATAGGCTGACCACGATCTACTGAGCTGTCAAAAACAGTGCCGTCAATCAGGGATCCATGGTAATGCACTTTTACATTACTGTTCGCCGTCGGGTGCATTTCGCCGTCACCTTGGTTTAATACTTTATACTGCAGGCCGGATGCAGTAGTTATCACCCCTTCCTGAGTTCTATTTTCTGCCAGGAAAGTTTCACCTATCTCAATATTACCGGCCGCTTTATTTCCTATATAGATACGCTGGAAAAATACAAATACGATGGCTACGATCACCAGAATAATGGAAAGTTTTGACACAATGACCCCCTGAAATAATGAAAAAGACGACTCTACTAAATTTTTGAGCTAAGCGAAATGTTTGCAGTTGTTATTTGCGCCACTGTATTGCGTTTTATTTAAAAAGCGAAGGACAACAAAAAACAAGATTTCTGAACTATAGACTTATGATTAAGATTCTGGGATTTATCCTGCCATAAAAGTGAATTGTTTATGAATACGCTGTTTAGGGATGAGCAAGAAGGATGAATCCTTCGCCCCCTTTAATGCCAGTGTATATGAGACATCCGAACTCACAACTCGGAGCTCGAAATTCCTCCGCTCATATACACCAGAGTGTTATCTCATTTTCCCCTCGCCCTATACGCTCGTGTAAATTAATTAATCGCCAGCAGCTCAACATCAAAAATCAGCAGCGAACCTGCGGGGATTTTTCCCACTGGGCGGTTGCCGTAAGCCAGAACACTCGGGATATAAAAGCGGAATTTGTCCCCTTCCACCATCAACTGTACCCCTTCCGTCCAGCCGCTAATCACCTGGTTTAATCCGAATGAGATAGCTTTATCACGCTCTACTGAACTGTCAAAAACAGTACCGTCAATCAGGGTGCCATGATAATGCACTTTTACATTACTTTTCGCCGTAGGGTGCACATCACCCTCACCTTGGTTTAATACCTTATACTGCAGACCGGATGCGGTGCTGATAACCCCATCCTGCGTTTTGTTTTCTTCCAGGAACTGTATCCCTTTTTGAATATTTTCAGGGGCACTTTTCCCGCCATTAATACGCTGAAAGAAAAAAAATGCCGCCACTAACAGCACTGCAATCATAATAATTTTTGACACAATAAAACCCTTTTAAGTAATGGAAAGAATGACTCTACTAAATTTTACCGGCAAACCAAACTCTTTTTCCCAGCAACAATCAATAATAGCAATCAGACTAATTACCTGATCATTTAATTTCTCCAATTGCTATAACGAAGCTAAAGTAACAATTCACTATCAATGGGATAAAACACAGTGCAAGCATCAATCAGGGCTTTGGCAGTTAATTTAGGCACCCCGTAACCCACTGTTTCTACTGCGTAAGTTTGTTTAACTTTATCCAATAAAATAGCAAAATCACCGTCACCGGAAAGCAGAACAATGGTATCAACCTGCGGTGCGATCTCCATAATATCAATAGTAATCCCCACATCCCAATCGCCTTTGGCCGTACCGTCACAACGCTGAATAAAGGGTTTGAGTTTGACTTCAAAACCTAAATGTTTTAATGCATCCTGAAATTTTTGCTGCTGATTATCGCCGCGTTCAATAGCGTAGGCATAAGCCGTCACTATTTCGCCCTGCCCGCTAAGCTGCTGCCACAATTTCCGGTAGTTAAACTGTCTTTTATAAGCTTGGCGGGTGGTGTAATAGATGTTCTGCACATCGGCGAACAGCGCAATTTTTTTCATGTTTTTTTCTTATCTTATTGATTTATAGTCACTGAGTATAAACAAACAGACATAAAAAAACCTTAAATAAAGCGCTTATTTAAGGTTTTTAAAGTTTCCTGCTTGTGCAGTTTTAGCTCAGCTAATAACAAAGTAGTAGAGAGATTACTGTTTTTTACTCGAATCACCTGGGGCGCGGACTTTAGTCCGCTTGCTTTTAATAATAAGTGGACTGAAGTCCACGCCCCAAAAGCAGTCAAATATTAGCTTTGAGACGGAGAATAGCTTAAAAATAGAAGTTTTTATTTTTAGCCTGAGTTAGCTACATAAGCATATAAAATTGTATTGGCAGATCAGAAAACTAGCCGCCTACAAAGTTACCACGCACTGAACGCTGTTTTTTATTACTGCCGGTTGTCGGGCCGGAACGCTGACCGTCTCGATGATCTACACGGGGCTTTTTCGGCTTTTTAGGTTTGACCGGACGGCTGTCTAAGACCGAAGGTGGTAAAGGCTGACCGGGCTCAAAACCTGCCAGGGTTTTACGCGGGATCACTTTTTGAATTAACTTTTCAATATCTTTGAGCAGTTTAAACTCTTCATTACACACTAATGAGATCGCCTGTCCGTCATTGCCTGCACGACCGGTTCGACCGATACGGTGCACATAATCTTCAGAAACATGGGGAAGATCAAAGTTAACCACCTGTGGTAACTGGTCAATATCAATACCGCGCGCAGCGATATCCGTGGCCACCAGCACCTGCACCAGCCCCTCTTTAAATCCGGCCAGTGCTTTAGTACGTGCGCCCTGGCTTTTATTGCCATGAATCGCCGCAGACATAATGCCGCGTCCATCCAGATTTTTAACTAAGCGGTTGGCACCATGTTTGGTTTTGACAAACACCAGTACCTGTTTCCAGTCGTTTTCTTTTATTAAGGTACTTAATACTATCGACTTCTTGGTTTTATCCACTTCATAGATAGTCTGGGTAACACTTTCTGCCGTGGTATTACGCGGACTCACTGAAATTTCCACCGGATTGTTTACCAGTCCTTTGGCTAACTGGCGGATATCATCTGAGAAGGTTGCCGAAAACAGCAGGTTCTGGCGTTTTTTCGGCAGTACAGCCAGAATACGTTTAATATCATGGATAAAGCCCATATCCAGCATGCGATCGGCTTCATCGAGAATTAATACTTCCAGTTGTTTAAAGTTCACTGCATTCTGGTTGTAAAGATCCAATAAACGTCCCGGTGTCGCTACTAAGATATCAACTCCGCCGCGCAGGGTCTGCATTTGCGGATTAATTTTCACCCCGCCGAATACCACCGCACTGCGTAACGGCATATGTTTGCCGTAATTGACCACACTTGCATGTACCTGAGCAGCCAGTTCACGTGTCGGGGTTAATACCAGCGCACGTACCTGATTTGATTTCGGACGGTTACCTTTTTCCAGCAGAGTCAATAAAGGCAGCGTGAAACCCGCGGTTTTACCCGTACCGGTTTGGGCAGCCGCCATGACATCCTTACCTTGTAATATGGCTGGAATTGCTTGCGCTTGAATCGGAGAAGGCTCCGTATAACCTTGCTCTTTGACTGCGTTAACGAGCGAATCGGGTAAACCTAATGAATCAAAGCTCATAATTAGTCTCTTAGTAGTTGGGAAGTTCAAAAAGCGCGTAGCTTACAGTAACCCCCGATTAAGTGCCACATTAGTATTATTAAATTAACGGATAAATTTCGTACAAATGCAGAGTGATTAAGCTCACGTTTTCTGTATAATGACGCAACTTTAAAAGTGCTCGCCCAAAGTGCCGGCATAAAACATATCAATATAGCGGTGTTTGGGTATAAACATCGCGTAAAATTAGGAAAATCGCCTTGTTAAGTACGAACAACATCACCATGCAGTTTGGTGCAAAACCTTTATTTGAAAACATTTCGGTTAAATTTGGTACTGGTAACCGTTACGGTCTGATTGGTGCTAACGGTTGTGGTAAATCCACATTCATGAAAATTTTAACCGGCGATCTGGAGCCGAGTGCCGGTAATGTTGCTAAAGATCCTAACGAGCGTATCGCTAAACTGCATCAGGATCAGTTCGCCTTTGAAGAGTTCACTGTACTTGATACCGTATTAATGGGTCACAAAGAGATGTGGGCTGTTATGGCTGAGCGTAACCGTATCTACAGTCTGCCGGAAATGAGTGAAGAAGACGGTATGAAAGTGGCCGATCTTGAAACTGAATTCGCAGAGATGGACGGTTACACAGCCGATTCCCGTGCGGGAGAACTGTTATTGAGCGTAGGTATTCCGCTGGAACAGCATTACGGTCTAATGTCTGAAGTGGCACCGGGCTGGAAACTGCGTGTGTTGCTTGCACAGGTACTGTTTGCCAACCCTGATATTATGTTACTCGATGAGCCGACCAATAACCTTGATATTGATACTATCCGCTGGTTAGAGCAGGAACTGAAGGCACGTCAGTGTACTATGGTTATTATCTCTCACGACCGTCACTTCCTGAATGCGGTTTGTACCCATATGGCCGATATCGATTACGGTGAATTACGTCTATATCCGGGTAACTACGATGAATATATGACCGCAGCAACACAAGCCCGCGAACGTCTGCTTTCTGAAAACGCCAAGAAAAAAGCCCAGCTTTCCGAGCTACAGGAGTTCGTCAGCCGCTTCTCTGCCAACGCGTCTAAAGCAAAACAGGCAACTTCCCGTGCTAAGCAGATGGATAAAATCCAGCTTGAAGAGGTAAAAGCCTCAAGCCGTGTTAACCCGTACATTGTTTTCAAACAGGAGAAGAAACTTTTCCGTAACGCATTGGAAATGGAAAATGTCACTAAGAGCTTTGATAAAACCCTGTTTAAAGATTTAAGTCTGATGGTTGAAGTAGGTGAGCGCATTGCCATCATCGGTCAGAACGGTGTGGGTAAAACCACCTTGCTGCGTATCTTAATGGAACAAATTCAACCGGATTCAGGTACATTCAAGTGGTCTGAAAATGCTAACCTCGGTTACTACGCGCAGGATCACTCCAGTGACTTTGAAAAAGATCAGACCCTGGTGGAATGGATGAGTCAGTGGATGAAACCCGGTGATGACGAGCAGTTTGTCCGTGGTACATTAGGGCGTTTACTGTTTGGCTCAAATGATATCGGCAAATCGGTCAAAATCATCTCCGGTGGTGAGCAGGGGCGCATGCTGTTTGGTAAGTTAATGATGGATCTTCCCAACATACTGTTAATGGATGAGCCAACCAATCACCTGGATATGGAATCGATTGAATCATTAAACCTGGCACTGGAAAACTACGAAGGTACTTTACTGTTTGTCAGCCATGACCGTGAATTTGTATCGTCACTGGCAACCCGTATTATCGAAATCAAAGAAGATAAAGTGATTGATTTCCACGGCCCGTACAGCGAATACCTGAAAAGCCAGGGGATTACCGAAGAGTAATTGCAACCTGCTATTTATTAATAAAAAAGGGGCTTTTAGCCCTTTTTTATTGCGCTTTCCTGCCTCGTTATGATCGCTGCGGTCACAGCTCATTACTTAACAGATAATTACTTCCACATTCTGCTCGGCTAAATCTTTAATGCTGCTGCGGGGAAAAGAGGAATCCGTAATAACACTATCAAAGCAGCCGATATCAAGCGCATGAAATGTTGCCCTTTTTCCATATTTTGAGGAGTCACTTACCAGACAGTTTACTTTTGCAGACTTAACAATCGACTGCTTAACATAAACTTTATCTTCGCTCGGCGTTGATAGCCCCTTTGGCCCCCAGGAAGAGGTCGAGATAAAGGCAATATCCATATTTATCTCTTTAATTAAATAAGCCGCTTTATTACCGACACATGACTGATTCTCCCGATCCACTTTTCCGCCGGTAAAATACAATTTACACTTTGAATTTTTCATCAAAAAAGCGGCGATCACGAAGTCATTGGTGACCACCATAATATCATCCTGATCCACCAAATTATGGGCAATCTCCAGAGTGGTCGTACCGGCATCTAAATAGATAGTCATATTCGGCTTTATTAAACTTGCAGCAGATTTACCTATATTTATTTTTTCCTGTTGATTATGAGTTGTCTTAATATCATGAGACAGTTCTGTATGGATGCTTTCGGTTAACTGCACGCCCCCGGAGACAGAGATAACCTGACCATCAGCCTCAAGTTTGCCGATATCGCGCCTGATAGTCATATGCGAGACGTCCAACTGCTCGGTCAATTGATGAATACTGACCACTTCCTGAGTGCTTAATAGCGCTAAAATAGCACGATGCCTTTCTGCTGGAATCATATTCTATTTCTCCCTGAGTCCATTGTTTAACATATATTAACATCCAACAATCTTGATTATTACACTCAAATGCCGGTACTTCCTGTCAAAATTAACAATAGTTAACAAAAAATCCTTAATTAAGATCATTTTTATTCTATTCCTCTTAAATAAAATAGTTTTTACACTTCAAATGTTAATAAATGTGACACAAAGCAGAGCAATGCCTGGTTATTTTAACCTATAATAACAAACAAGAACAAAATTTAACAATCATAACCAGCGAAAATAAGGTGAATTATGAATAATCAACAAACACAGTCAGTTGCAGTCATTGGACTTGGTTCAATGGGAATGGGTGCAGCCAAATCCTGTATCAAAGCCGGGTTGGATGTTTACGGGATAGATCTTAATGATAATGCCTTAACAGAATTAAAAGAAGCCGGTGCCAAAGGCGTTTCCCATGATTGCGCAGATTTTTCCGACGCTTTAGATGCCGTCATGCTGCTTGTTGTCAATGCCCAGCAGGCTAAGACCATTTTATTCAAACATCAACTGGCGTCAAAACTAAAACCCGGCACCGCGGTGATGGTTTCCTCCACAATTTCCGCCGATGACGCAAAATTTATCGAAGCTGAACTAGCTAAGTTTGACCTGCTGATGCTGGATGCCCCTGTTTCCGGCGGTGCATTAAAAGCCAATGCAGGTGAAATGACCATTATGGCTTCCGGCTCAGATGCTGCCTTCGCAAAATTACAACCGGTTCTCGATGCAACCGCCGGTAAGGTTTATAAAATTGGCAGTGAAATCGGTCTCGGTGCAACGGTCAAAATAATCCACCAGCTGCTCGCGGGTGTTCACATAGCAGCTGGCGCTGAAGCAATGGCCATGGCTGCCCGCGCGAATATTCCTCTGGATTTAATGTACGAGGTTGTTACCAATGCGGCGGGTAATTCCTGGATGTTTGAAAACCGTATGAAGCATGTTGTTGAAGGGGATTATACCCCGACCTCCATGGTTGATATTTTTGTCAAAGATCTTGGCCTGGTTGCCGATACCGCGAAAGCGTTAAAATTCCCATTACCTTTAGCGAGCACTGCCCTGAATATGTTTACCAGCGCCACCAATGCAGGTTACGGCCAGGAAGATGACAGTGCAGTGATCAAAATATTTTCCGGTATCACACTGCCTAAGAAGGGAGAGTAATTATGTTATTAGGTGTTATTGCAGACGACTTTACCGGTGCAACGGACATTGCCGGTTTTCTGGTCGAAAATGGGATGCGCACCATTCAGCTTAACGGTGTGCCAAAAACTGAGATGCAGGTAGATGCGGATGCCGTTGTGATCAGCCTTAAATCCAGATCCTGTCCCGTAGATGAAGCGGTAAGTTCATCCTTACAAGCATTACAATGGTTAAAGCAACAGGATTGCCAGCAGTATTATTTTAAATACTGCTCGACCTTTGATAGCACGGAAAAAGGTAATATCGGTCCGGTAACCGATGCCCTGCTGGATGCCTTAGGTGAAAAATTTACCATTATCTGCCCCGCACTGCCGGTAAACGGACGCACAGTGTTTAACGGTCACCTGTTTGTTTTGGGCGAACTGTTAAGTGATTCCGGGATGAAAAACCATCCGGTTACACCGATGACCGACTCTTCGTTAATGCGTTTAATGGATAGGCAGTCAACGGGTAAAACGGGCCTGATTAATTATCAAATCATTGAACAAGGCCCTGAGAAAGTGACTGAAAGCTTCTCAACCTTGTCCAAAAACGGTAAACGTTACGCCGTTGTTGACGCCTTTAACGCTGCACATTTAGATATTTTAGGTAAAGCAGCTGGCAGCTTAAAACTAATAACAGGCGGATCCGGTTTGGCTGCCGGCATTGCTAAAAACTGGCGAGAACATTTATCGGATCAATCTGCGGCGAAAAAAGCCGGTAATCCGGCAAAAGAAAAAACCATCATCCTATCCGGTTCATGCTCGGTGATGACCAATCAACAGGTTGCTAATTATATCACTCAAGCACCCCATCTGCCTTTAGACGTTAAAGCCTGTTTAGAAAATGAAGATTATGCAGAACAGGTATACAACTGGGTGATTGAGCATCTGAATTCTCCTCTGGCTCCGATTGTATACGCAACAGCCTCCGCGGATGCACTTAAAGAGATTCAGCAAAAATACGGCGCCGAGGCCTCCAGCCAATGCGTTGAGCAGTTCTTTAGCCGCCTTGCTTTCCAATTAAAAGAATTTGGCGTTAAAAACTTCATTATTGCCGGCGGCGAAACATCGGGCGTGGTAACCCAAAGCCTGGCAGTCGATGCTTTTCATATTGGCCCGCAGATAGCCCCCGGTGTTCCCTGGGTGAAATCGGTAATCGGCAACCTTTCATTAGCACTCAAATCCGGCAACTTTGGCGATCCGAATTTCTTTACTACTGCACAGGAATTTTATAATGAATGAACCAGCTAACCAACAAGTAGTGACGGATATTTTATCCAATCACTCCCCTGATGCAGCAATGACCGAGCAGCAACTCAGAGAGCAGATGGTAACACTTGCACTTTCCATGTTTGAGCGTGGTTATGCAACGGGTGGTGCGGGAAATTTATCGCTTAAATTACCGGATGGGAATTTTCTGGCGACACCAACAGGCTCCTCTTTTGGCCGTCTTGTTGCCGATCGCCTGTCAGTGGTTGATATTGACGGCAGACATATCTCCGGCGATCGCCCCTCTAAAGAGGTGGCATTTCATTTAGCCATCTATAAAAACAGACAGGAATGCAATGCCATCGTGCATCTTCATTCCACCTATTTAACCGCATTATCCTGCCTGCAGGGCTTAGATCCGGACAACGCGATAGCTGCATTTACCCCCTATTACGTGATGCGGGTAGGCAAATTACCCGTCGTTCCTTATTTACGCCCAGGGGATCCGCGCATTGCAGAGGAGTTGGGCAAACTGGCAAAAGATTCCCGTGCCTATTTACTGGCTAACCACGGCCCGGTCGTCACCGGCAGTGATTTTGTCGATGCTGTTGATAATGCAGAGGAGTTGGAAGAAACCGCAAAATTAGCACTGCTGCTGGAAGATAAAGCAATTCGCTACTTAACAGACTTAGAGATAGAAGACTTAAAAGGGAGAGGAAAATAATGGCCAAGTTTGCAGCTAATCTCACCATGTTATTTACAGAAGTGCCATTTATGGAGCGTTTCGATGAAGCACATAAAGCAGGCTTTAAAGCGGTGGAGTTCCTTTTCCCCTATGCTTTTGATGCTGACAAGTTAAGTCAAAAGCTACAAACCTTAAATCTGCAGCAGTCATTGTTCAATATGCCTCCCGGAGATTGGGATGCCGGTGAACGAGGCATTGCGGCTCTTCCCGGACGGGAGCAGGAATTTAAAGCGAGTGTCACAACCGCATTAAAATATGCTGCGGCACTGAAGTGTAAAAAAGTGCATGCCATGTCTGGCATTGTAGATCCGAAATTTACCTACCAGGAGCATATCAACACTTTTATCGACAACATTCGCTATGCCGCGGATGCCTTTGCAGAGCAGGGCATAACGTTATTAATTGAACCGCTTAACAATCGCGATGTTCCCGGATATTTCCTTGCCCATCAACGCGATGCGGTTGAATTAATAAAACAGGTTGATCGTGCCAATGTGAAACTGCAATTGGATCTCTACCACGCGCAAATTATGGATGGAAATTTAACAACTTTAATTCGTGACCTTGCTGAATATACCGGACATATACAGATAGCTTCTGTGCCTGACCGTCACGAACCCGATGAGGGGGAACTCAATTATCCTCATCTGTTCAATGTGCTCGATGAATCAGGTTATGACGGCTGGATAGGCTGCGAATATAACCCGCGTCATTCAACTATTGCAGGGTTAGGCTGGGTTAAACCTTACCTGTAACAAGATTAAATATTGATTACAACACACGTATGTATTACCCCCCTGAAGTTCAGGATTATAAAGAGGAAAATGTTATGGACGGAGCAATAATAGGAATCATTGTCGGCATTATCGCTATGATGTTAATGATAATAAAAACACGGATTCCGGTCACTCTGGCAATGGTCATTGCCTGTTTAATTATGGGATTATCCGCAGGAATGGTACCCACCGATTTGATTAACGCTATCAAAGCGGGATTCGGCGGAGTACTCGGTGGAATTGGTTTAATTATCGCATTTGGTGTCATTATGGGCGCTTGTTTTGAGCGCTCCGGTGCCGCTGTGCGCATGGCAAAAACCTTCGTAAAACTTTGTGGTAAAGGCCGTGAAGATATTGCGCTAGGTTTTACCGGTGTGGTCGTTGCAATCCCTGTTTTTTGTGATTCTGCTTACATCATACTGCATTCACTGGTACGCGCTATCTCCCGTAACACCGGTAAATCATCTGTCGGTTTGGGAGTTACATTAGCCCTTGGTTTATTGATAACTCATGCGATGGTTCCACCAACACCTGGTCCTGTTGCTGTTGCCGGGATCCTGAATGTGGATTTAGGCGTGTACATGATGTGGGGATTAATGGTATCAGTTCCTATGATGCTGTTATCAATGTTCTATATCCGTAAAGTGGGTAAAGAGTATTACCGTGTACCGGATGGCCAGAAATGGATTACCAGTGAAGCTGACTGGGCAAACCTGGAAACAGTTCAAGAAACAGATGACAGCAAATTACCAAGTAACTTCTTATCATTTGGTCCAATCCTTATCCCGATTGTTTTAATTCTGCTGGGTACACTGATCGGTAAAGGTGATAGCTTCTTCCATACGCTTATAGAGCTATTTGGTAATCCTGTTGTTGCTGTTGGTTTAGGTGTGCTAATGGCACTATATGGTCTAACCACACAAATTGACCGCAAAGATATGATTGGCTCAATGGACGACGCCCTTTCGACTACAGGTTTAATTCTTGTTGTTACCGGATGTGGTGGCGCAATGGGAGCGGTATTAAAAGCATCGGGCACAGGCCCTGTTGTTGCTGAGTTGATTGCAAGCAGTGGTATTCCCGCGTTACTTGTGCCTTTAGCAATAGCATCTATGCTGCGCTTAATACAGGGTTCAGCGACTGCATCAATGATGGTTGCGGCAACAATGACCTTACCCTTAGTTGAAACACTTGGTTTGGATCCTGTGTTCGTGGCATTGACTTGTGCTGTAGGCCCTGTTGGCTTCTCCCATGTTAATGACTCCTACTTCCATATCATCAGCAGAACGCTGGGTATTACGGAGCTCTCAGATCAACTCAAGATTTGGAGTATGACATCAACTATCGCATGGGCTATCGGTGCCAGCATCATAATGACCCTAAATCTATTCTTTGGTGCCGGCGGTACTATCATTGACCCAATAGTACCAATTGCGGTGTTAGCATTGATTGCTGTCTGGATGAAGATGAGCGCAGCAAAAACAAAAGAGGTAAACAGTACAATCAAAACCGCGTAGATTTTAAAATAAATCCCCCTTTCATATTAAGGGGGATTAACTTTACGGGTATTACAATTCAATTTTTGACAGATAAAAATACTGCAGATCGTTATCCCACAAGTGAATATATCTACGTTTTTTGTCCCTGCTGGCGATACACTTGCCAAAAAGAATAAAAGCAGCTCCCTCCACATCCACCGGCTCTTCAACAGCAAAAGAGGTTAGCAGCTGATCCCGGTACTTTTCTATCGGTATGGCAACGTTGCGATCTTCCGCCGCATTCAGCCAGTTCAAGCTTTTATCCGCATGGGAAATCGTCCCCCAATAGATCCGCGGGGCATGGTTTTCAGTAGGCTGCGCATCTTTAATATTGACGAATAAATTTTTCGCCCGCCATTTGTGCCTGGCACTGGTATAAACCCACAGATCCGAGCCGGCCAGCGAACTACCACGCAATAAACTGGTCAGCAGTTTGTGCAGCCCGAGCTTGCTGACCTTGACAGCTTCCTCGTCTTCTTTTTTATTTTCCAGCTCTGTCACCTGTGTGCCACCAGAAATGTTATTGACATCTTTTTGCCGTTTAGCCTGAGTTTTTTCTCGAGTCTGTTTATCTTTTTTAACTTTGCCTGTGGCAGCGCCAAAATCAATCAGTAAAGAATCGCTTTCAAGCAGAGCCTGTTCAACCTCCGCGAGCTGTTTTTCCTCTTCTTGTTTAGACTTGGAAGAGTTAAATTCCTGACAATCTGTTTTATGGTAACGGGAACCAAAACAGGCCTGTTTGCCATCCACTGACGCTTTGCGAAAGTAAGCTTTTTGTCTGCAGACCGGGCATAATAAGGAATAACGCAGCTGCTCAATTTTGCTTTCCGGCAGCTGCTTAAATTCAAAAATTGAATAGGTTTTAGGATTTTCAGGATCGTAATTACAAATAGCGTCGAGCATATTTTTCCTTTTCCGGTTTGAACAGCGGGCGATACAAAAATCCGCTTAATCTTACCCCCTTGTTTTAAAACTGTCCCGCCAGCTCTTTTTTAATCAATGCTTTTGCTTAGACCGGGCCCCTCTTTGCCGACCATATCGTCACCGAACTGCCGATGCGTTCCGTCGCAAAAGGGCAGTTTACGACTATGTTTACA
>NZ_JBFGZY010000123.1:0-12814 GCF_041586535.1 Psychromonas sp.
AGACATACCTGCTGCACAACAAAGAAATATTTTTTTCATGTGATTACTCCTGTTTAACTGTTTATTTATTAATCTGTTTATTGGATGGGTGAAGTATAACAGCAAAATGATAACGGTTTCAGTAACCGGTTTCATTTTTGTATTGGGAATGTGAGCGGAGACAAAATATCAATGTAATTTGCCCTGGTAAGAGAGAATTAGATCACAAACTGGCGTGTTGTAAGGAGGTGTTTTTTGACTTGCGGTATAGGCTTTGTGATGCATATCACGCTTTGTGCGTTGTTTGTGAACAGTGCGGCTGGTGGTTGCTAACTCATTTGCTTGATGCGTCAGATTTTGTGGATATAGGTGATGGCGCTTTGACTCCCTTTTACGCTGATTGCCGACGCAGAGTTGTGGGCTATAGCGGATAGCCGTTTGCTCTATCCGGGAACGTGGTACTTATTTGTTAGCAATCTTCATTATCAGTTAAACTACGTACTGAATTGCGTAAAACCAACTTACCTGAAAATGCATTTTGCTGGCTATCAGGTAAGGGGGAGTTGTTTAAATGGGCTAATAATAACTCAACAGCCCTCTGTACTAATTCATTGGTTTGCAGCGAAACTGAGCTAATAGCCGGTTCAAAAAAATCTAATATCGCGATATTATCCAGGCCAAATACAGAGATATTCTCAGGGATAGATAGTCCCGCTTCATGTATCGCTTTTATCGCACCAATCGCTATATCATCACTAAAACAGCAAAGCGCAGTGAAATTTGTGCAACGCTGTAGCAGCTGTTTACAGGCCAAGTAGCCGCCCTGATAAGAGCGTTCTCCTTCATTTATCAGTAACGGATCCAGTTCAACCCCATATTTATCTAAAGCGTACTGATAACCACGTAAACGGGCTGTCGAGGTTTTCTGGTTTAAGGGGCCTGAAATATAAGCAATCCGTTGATGTCCATGTTCAAGTAAATATTCAACGGGCAGTGCAGCACTCTTTTCATTATCTAACCAGACACAATGGTCGGGATGTTTCGCTAACCTGCTGTGCAGTACCACCAGCGGGACCTGAAATTCTTCAATCAGTGCACTGAGCATCTCTTCATTGAGGTAATTCTCAAAATATGAATTTTGACAATATAAAACAGCATCACAGCGTCTGTCCACTAATGCCCGAATTGACTGTATTCCACCGTCAGGTTGATCACTGACCTGTGAAATAAGCAGGAATTTACCCGATTTATCCGCCATCTCCTGGCATTTTTCGATCAGTTGCGACAGGTAGTGAGGGATAGTCGCTCCCCGGGGAATAACCAATCCGATGGTATTGGTCTGCTGTTTGGAAAGCGATTGCGCTAAAACATTAGGACGGTAATTAAGCTCCTCTATTGCTTTAAAAACCGCTTCCCGCGTCGCTTCCGATATTTTGGCAGTGCCATTTAATACACGGGAAACCGTCGAAACAGCAACGCCTGCTTTACGGGAAACATCCAGCATAGTAGCCATAAATAATACCGACCTTGTTAAGCATAAAAATTAAATGATAAGCCTGTTAATTACGAAAAAGCAGACTAATAAGGGGGATAATTGGGAATAATATCGCAAAATATAAAGAATTACCCGACAAAAGCGATCCACAGTAATCTCTAAACAACATTATTTAATGCGGAAAGACACACCTTAATGGGGAAGGGATTAAAGTGTGCATTAGCATTTGCAAAATAAGCTTAATTAACTGGCTACGGCAATACCGCTATGTTCGTTAATCAGCGCTTGATACCAGTAGAAGCTTTTCTTTTTAGAGCGTTTTAATTCTTTAAGATCAAATTCTTCCCGATTTACATGGATAAAACCGTAACGTTTACTGCACCCCTGATGGGTACTGACCAGATCAATTGCAGACCATGGGCAGTAACCAAAAACATCAACGCCATCGCTAATCGCCAACTGAATCTGCTCAATATGCTGTGCTAAATAATTGATACGGTAATCATCGTTAATCGCGCCGTCTGCTTCAACTTTATCAAAGGCACCCAGGCCATTTTCAGTGACAATCAGCGGCAATGCATAACGTTGATATATTTCACGGAAGGTATTACGGAAACCGACGGGATCAATTTCCCAGCCAAACTCATTAACCACAAGGTTCGGATTAGAGGTGCCTTTAAACATCCCTTTTTCACCGATAGTAATTTGTTGATCGCCGGTGGAGTTTTTAAAGTCGGATTCACCCGCTTCTGCAACGGTTGCCGTATTGTAATAGTTAAAAGCAATAAAATCAGGGTTTGCCTTAGCCATAATCGCCATATCTCCTTCTGCGATATTTGGCAGGGCATTACGCTCTTTTAAGTAGCTCCAGGCAATATTATTGTAACGGCCATAAACCGCCATATCCAAATACAACCAGTTGCGCAGGGCCGAGCAGTTACTGGCAGCTAAGACATCTTCCGGTTTAGAAGAAGCTGGATAAACAGCAGAAATATTTGGTGCAGGACCAATTTTTGCTGTTGGCAACATCTCATGACAAAGCACCATTGTTTTTGCCTGCGCTAATAACATATGGTGATTTTGCTGATACAGATCTTGTAGTGGATTTTCAGTATCGCCGCTTGCTGCAGTGCCAATAGCATCACCGTGTAAAATCATCATATTTTGTTCATTGATGGTTAACCAGTATTTAACCCGATCACCATAATGCTCAAACAGGGTTTTACTATAGTTAACAAAAGCATCTGCAGTGGCACGATTTGACCAGCCGCCTTTTTCAGCAAGTGCATAGGGCAGATCAAAGTGATACATCGTGACAATCGGCACAATACCGTGGGCGATGATTTCATTGATCAGATTATGATAGAATTCAATCCCTTTCATATTAATTTCACCATTGCCTTTCGGGAAGATACGCGTCCAGGCGATGGAGAAGCGGTAGGCTTTCAGCCCTAGATCAGCAAACAATTTCACATCTTCTTTATAATGATGATAGTGATCGCTGGTTACTTTAAAATCTGTTGTTCCCTCGACAACAGGCGCCATATCAATCACCGACGGGCCTTTGCCATCTTCATTCCATGCACCTTCAACCTGATAAGCCGATGTTGATGCGCCCCAGAAAAAATCTTTTGGAAACTCGTCCAGTTTTTTATAAGACATGATTAACTCCTTACTAGTACTTAATGATGACATCCCGCTGCCTATACGAAAAATCAATAAAATTTATGCGCTGCTGACAAACCAGCTTGCTTATTTTGCTCGGGTCTGTTGATCTTTCGAGTTTGTTTTTGCAGCAGAAAGAGCCAACAAGCGCTGCCCTACGGGTTCGGCTAAAGGCGTTTTATTCTTTGTTGCGAGGTACTTACTTAGAATGACGAAGCTGCACACCTCGCGTCGCGATTAAAACGCTTTTATCTCGAACAAAAATTAAACGCGAAAGATCAACAGACCCTAATGTCCTGAATAATTGTTTGGGCAGTAGTTAACCATCCAAACGATCTATTTATAATCCAATTACGGTACAGTGCAAGCGCTTGCATTGCAATATTGACAGGTTCTATTTTGAGATCTAAAACACAATAATGATCTTGCTCAGGGTGAAGAGCAAAACGTATATTGTGATAGCCATTTTTTTATCGTCTCCCTTTAAACCCCTTGATGTCAGAAATCTGACATGCAATGGTGTTATTTTCTAGCTTTACCATGAAATACAATTATGATGGTTTAGGTTGTTTTTAATTTATAATCAGAGAGTTTTACAACACTTTATTTAAGGAAAATTTATGGAAGCCAATCATGTTGAAGTCAGGCATTTAACTAAGCAGGATATGCTGGAACTGCAAAATGCTTGTGCAGATGTATACCAGTTGGATCAACTTAATACATGGGATGATGAGACTATCGATGCCTTGTTAAACCGTTTTCCTGATGGACAGATCTGTGTTTGTGTTGATGGTAAGGTAGTAGGTTGTGCTTTTTCGATAATTATTGATTATGCAAAATTTGGTGATGAACATACTTATGACGAGATAACGTCAAAAATGACTTTTACCAACCATGATCCGGATGGCGATGTCTTGTATGGTATTGAAGTGTTTATTCATCCTGCTTATAGAGGGTTAAGGTTAGCCCGCCGTCTCTATGCGGCAAGAAAAGAGTTGTGTGAGAACCTGAACCTGCGCTCCATTATGGCCGGTGGTCGTATGCCGAATTATTCAAAGCATGCAGATCTGCTGACTGCTAAGCAGTATATTCAGAAAGTAAAAGACAAAGAGATTTACGATCCGGTCTTAAGCTTTCAATTAGCGAATGATTTTTTTGTGCGTAAACTGCTGAAAAATTACCTTGCCGGCGACGTTGAGTCAATGGAATATGCCACGTTATTAGAATGGCCGAATATCTATTATACCCGCTCGGTAAAACTGATTAATGCACCTAAATCCGAAGTCCGTCTTGGTCTGGTGCAGTGGCAGATGCGCAGTATGGCTAATCTCGAAGATCTATATGATCAAATTGAGTTTTTTGTCGATGCGGTATCGGATTATAAAAGTGACTTTATCCTCTTTCCGGAACTTTTTAATGCGCCCTTAATGGCCCAGTTCAAACATTTAAGTATTCCGGAAACGATTCGTAAGCTGGCGGATTTTACCACGACTATTCGCGATAAATTTATTGAGTTTGCGATAACTTATAATATCAATATTATCACCGGCAGCATGCCTTATGTGTACGAAGACAAGCTGCATAATTCAGGATTTTTATGTCGTCGCGACGGCACATGGGAGCGCTATGACAAAGTTCATGTTACCCCGGCGGAAAGAAACAACTGGATCATGACGGGTGGGGATCAAATTAAAGTATTTGATACCGATTGCGGTAAAATCGGCATTATGATTTGTTACGATATTGAATTTCCGGAATACGCGCGTTTACTGGCGGATCAGGGGATGAACATTTTATTCGTACCATTTTTAACGGATACGCAAAATGGTTATACCCGGGTACGGCATTGTGCAATGGCGCGCGCCATCGAAAATGAATGTTATGTTGCTATTGCCGGGGCTGTTGGTAATTTAGCGCACGTAAACCACATGGATATTCAATATGCGCAGTCAGCACTCTTTACCCCCTCTGATTTTGCATTTCCAACCACGGGAATCAAGGCTGAAGCGACACCCAATTCCGAAATGAGTCTGATTATGGATGTCAATTTGGATCTGCTCAAAGCCCTACATAACCACGGTAGTGTGCTTACTTTGAAAGACCGTCGCCATGACTTGTATTCTTTAACAAAGACTGAAAAGAAATAATCTTGATTACGAAAAAGTGATTGATTTGCAAGCCGGATAATTTATATCTCCGGCTTTTTTGTTTGCAAATATTTAATTTGCTGTAATTTCATAAATGATACACGTCAGGCAGCGAACTACTGCACAGTGTATTATGTTGTTAACCAAGATGTCGTCTTCGCTAACCACTAAAAAAGGTTATTGCCAAGACAATATAGAGGGATAAAAATTCGCTATGAAGATCCCGCTTTTGATAAAAAGCGTAAAGAGTTTCTATTTACGCATAAGGGGAATGAAAGATAAACAAGCCCTAATAATCTTTTATAAAACAACTCAGGTGACAGAGATATCTTAACATTATTGAGCAAACTGCAGCGGTTATGGTTTGGCGGATCTGCCGCAGAAAAACACCATGAATTTTTCGGTAAGATCCTTTTTATGGGTGGAGTCAAACCGCGGGCCGATGATTATTGGGAAAATGAACAGTATGTTATTGAACTGCAAAAGCCGATTACTGTGCTTATCACTGCGGGTTTGGACGGGCCGGACGCTGCTCAAATTACTTTTTATAAACAATGCACAGCAGATCTGGATCAGTTATTTCAAAAATGCTGGCCAATTTTTGAGCCGGATTTTCAGATGTGGACGAAGAAAAAATTCTCCGGAAAATGGCAGGATGATTTTGAACTGATAAGTTTAGAAATTCCCTTAAATGGCGATGCTGATAACCCCTGGTCGGTTTGTTATTTTGTCGAGGCTACCAATCATTATTTCAGCGCTTGTTTTGAAAATAATATTGCAGCCTATAATCTTATCGATGGTTAAAAAGTTGACCTGATTTCCCAAAACTGTAAGCCAAAATTGCATATCCTGTTCTTACATGCTCCCTGTTACTCCTAATTTGAATAAAGCCGAAAAATTGTCTGAACTATCTGCAGTAGCTTGCTGCTTTAATCATATTTTTAAGGAATAACTTCGCTTTTCTAAGTAAATACAACAAACCTGCAGAGATCCTTACTACACTCAATAAAAAGATTTATTTTGCTCTTCCGGAAAAGGCCTTCACAGTGAAAAGGGTAAGTTCGATGACTGAAAAAATTATTCATAACGGTTAAGACGATGATCAGCATAGTTATCAAGGCAATCGGAATATGGCTGGTGATAGTCATTGCCGCTATTTTTAATGGCCTGTTTCGTGAAAAGATTTTGACCCCTTTAATCGGCGCCAGGTTTTCGCTTCCTGTCAGCGGCCTGCTTTTATCACTGCTGGTGTTATCTGTTGCCTTTCTCTTTATTCCCTTGCTCAATGAGCAGCAGCAAAGTGTCTATTTTGCGGTTGGCATGTTATGGGTAGCACTGACATTAGCTTTTGAATTCCTGTTTGGCCATTTTGTGCTGGGAAAATCCTGGCAGGAGATCATCCTGGTGTTTGACTTTCGCAAAGGAGAACTCTTTGTTGTGGTGCTTTTGATTACTGCGGTTTCCCCATGGCTTGCTGCTAAAGCAAGAGGTATTTTATAACGCCAGCAGGGGATGATAAATCAAACAGTATGTTAGTTACCTTTTTGCTGTTTACTACCGTTGTATGAACAGCTAACGGTGATATTAGCTTGAGTTATTTTCAAAGTAATGCATAGAGTAAGAGATTAACAAGAGAGGACAGCATGAGTGAAAAAACACAATTTGCAATTGGCGCTGCACAAGGGACTTTGGTTGAACAACTTTGCCGAATGAGTAATCGCCATGGTCTTATCTCCGGTGCTACCGGTACCGGCAAGACCGTCACCCTGCAGGTTCTGGCAGAAAGTTTTTCCCGTTCTGGCGTCCCTGTATTCACTGCCGATATCAAAGGCGATCTCTCCGGGCTGGCCCGTAGCGGAACGCCGCATGCGAAGGTAGATGAGCGTCTGGCAAAAATTCCGTTAAAAACTTATCTGCAACGTGCTTACCCTGTTGTCTTCTGGGATATTTTTGGTGAGCGCGGTCACCCTATAAGATCAACTATTTCAGAAATGGGGCCGTTATTATTATCTAATCTTCTGAGTCTGAACGATACCCAGTCGGGTATTTTATATGGCTGTTTTAAAATAGCGGATGATCAGGGGCTTCTGTTATTGGATTTAAAAGATCTGCGTTCCATGCTGAACTGGATGGGTAACAACGCCAATCAACTGCGCAACGAATACGGTAATATCTCCAGTGCCAGTATCGGTGCTATCCAGCGCCGCTTAATGGTGATGGAAGAGCAGGGCGCTGAATACTTTTTTGGTGAGCCGGCGGTAAAACTCACGGATCTGATGCAGGTCGATTTTTCCGGAAATGGGGTGATCAGCGTTTTTGATGCGACAAAACTGATGGCGCAAGCGCCGCGCGTTTACTCCTCTTTTCTGCTGTGGTTACTCTCCGAGCTTTTTGAACAGCTCCCGGAAGTAGGCGATCACGATAAACCTAAAATGGTTTTCTTTTTTGATGAAGCTCACTTACTTTTTGATCAGGCTCCGAAGGTACTTATCGATAAAATAGAACAGGTGGTGCGCCTGATTCGCTCTAAAGGCGTGGGGATCTACTTCATTACTCAAAGCCCGCTGGATATTCCTGAGGATATTCTCGGTCAATTGGGGCTTAAAATTCAGCATGCTCTGCGTTCCTTTACACCGAATGATCGCAAAGTTATCAAGAGTGTCGCTCAGGCGTTCCCGCCCAATCCTGATTTTGATACCGAGATCGCCATCACCGACCTTGGCATCGGTGAGGCGCTTGTATCCGTGCTGGACAACAAAGGCCGGCCGCTACCTGTACAGCGCACCCTGATCCGTCCTCCTGAATCCTTTATCGGGCCGCTAACGGAGCAGGATCGCCAGGACAGGATAACCCGCTCTCCTCTGGCGGGGCGTTATGATAATGTTGTCGACCGTGAATCTGCCTATGAAATACTCAAGGACCGCGCTAAACAGATGCAGGCGCAGCAGGAACAGGCCGAGCTGGAGAATAAAAACAAAAAAAACAGTGATAAGGCTAAACCAACAGGCGGCAGACAAAGACAGAGCACCATGGAAGCCTTTATAAAGAGTGCCGCACGCGCTATCGGCAGTCAGGTTGGCCGACAGGTAATTCGAGGCATTATGGGATCTATTTTTGGTGGACGTCGTTAAATTAATCTATTGAAAGATATCAGAGTGTTATACCATTATTTTAAATTAAATGGTCAAAATGGCGCAGTAAACTGTATGAAAATGATGATGTTCTTTTTCATTTTAGCCAGCAGGATTGATCCGATAGTGATGCTACATAGTATTAATTAGGGAGGAGATTTTATGGAAATCGATCAGGATAAAATAGATGAGGCGGCATTAGCTCTTTTTTACCTAACTATGCATGAGCGATGCAGAGCTTATAAAGAGCTTGACTGGAAAATAATTCACCGGCTTGCTAAAAAGGGGTTAATTGACAGTCCGGTTGGCAAAGCCAAATCTGTGGTGTTAACCGAACAAGGTGTCAAGCAGTCAGAGGCTTTATTCAACAAGCTATTCAGTAAGTAAAAATCTGTTTAAAACAAGGAAGATAATGAGCAGTTGCACGGAATTTGCGGTATTTGAAGTAGCTAAAGGGAACTTAGAACGGGTTGTTCAGTTAAGTGAGTCTCTATTTTTGGAAATTAATGCCGATAAGAAAGTTATTATTTTCCATGAAATATTGAGGAAAACGGATAATGCAGAAGAGCTATGCTGGCACCTTATCTGGTCAAGCCCCGAGGCGGTAAAGTCGGTCTCAAAAAAATGGGCAAGCTACCCGAGCAGCAGTGAATTAGAGTCATTAGTCGGGAAAAAACGCTATTATGGTCACTTTGTCAGCATTAAAAAATAGCCTCCAGCAGGAAAGGCGATGAAGGATAAACAGGCCCTAAGGTGGATTAGTCAGGATTTGATCTTGCAATTTCAATAAGTGAGTTTTATTAATTCTGACGACTCCTCACAAAGTTAACGATAGCAACTGAAAAGCTTAATGCCTTTATAGAGCTAAGTGCTGCCGTTAACGACTGCTTCACGAACGGCAACTTTTCCGACAAAGCGGACATTAACGCCTCGCATCAGCGGTCGCTCGAAGACCACGAAGCGGGCTTTGGGCGATCCGACTGCATGCGCTTGTAGGGGGGGAATCACTCATGTTGCAAAACATTGATGAGTTTTCCAAATGGATCGCGTATATAAAACCTGCGAACGCCCCATGGTTCATTCTCGGGACCATATTCAATGGGGATATTCGCATTCCTTACTATTTCCAGAGCCGATTCAATATCGTCTACCTCAATTGATAGGTCTGGCACGGATGTTCCTGACCCTCCTTCAGTCGCAATGCTGATTTGAACTCTCATCTCCTCGTTCGAGCCATAAGTGTGAATCCAGCCATGATCCATTAATAGTTCGAGACCGAAGATATCAGTGTAAAATCTAGCTGCCTTCTCCAAGGTTGAGGCTTTAATGTTTGAAACAATGCGCTTGACTTTCAAATCAGCTTCCTATGAATTTACGTTACTCCCTAACGCCCCGCGGTTCGCGTTACTCACACGACTTATCCTTATTAGTTATGTGTTTCGTGTGCACCTTACGAACTCAATCTTCATCAATATGACTCCAGCGAAAACTGTTATTGAAGCAACTGCTAATACGGGGTCTATTGTTTCCAAGTCCACGAACTGACCATACAGCAAAAACAAGCCTATAAGAATAACTGCTGAGCCAATCTGGTGAACGTAAAACTGAATAATTGCTAACTTTGAAGTCGAATTATTGAGCCACAACTTGTGACACAGGCCGTAAATAAAAGAAAGCAAGAAGCCAATTAGCATAAAGTGCGCATGTGTTACGTGTTGACCGTGATTTTTGGATGCGGCCATGTATATGCCCAAAGCAAGACCCAATACCGCATAGCCAAATGCTGTTAAAATAAATTTACGATCCATAGATAACTCCTCAATTATTATAGAAACACATAACAGTGTATTAGTTGGCATTCATACTAATACACATTTGTAATATGCTTATTTAATAAAACATAGACCATACCAAGCATTAAAAACAGTTAGTTAAGACACTACACTTAGGGCTTTTAAATAATAGCTTTACAGGTGGGAAAGTTGTTAATCTGCATTTATATAGGTATCTATAAATACATTTTGTATTTTTTTATTATTTAAATACCCAATGCAGTTGGTTAGTGTAAAAAATCTGTTAACCGGTTAACGTCCGCTTTGTGCACAAAGCAGTCTTTATTTGGTGCCTTTCTAAGTAGTCATATATAAATTGTCAGGTAGTTACTCAATGTATCAGTTATCCGTTTGGGGCTGCGGCTTCAGCCGCGCCATCATCAAGCTCGGCTAAAGTCGAGGCCCCGTGGCAACGTTCTGTATATAGACAGTACGGAATTGCATAAAATACCTGATAACTTTTCACTAAGTACTTAGTATCTAAATTAAGTTAGTAATGTGGGATTAACAGGCAAACTTAATTATCAGGTTAGGTCGTAACTCATATTCAAAAGTGTCAGGTCAGATATGAGCTACTATATACATAACGACTACATGCATAACTAAGCGTGAAACTACGTTGCGCCGGAAAGCCGATACCCCTGACGCAGTCCCACTTAACTTTAAATAAGCTTGAACGGTTTTGGGCGTAATAATTTGCTGAGTAACTATTTTCATCTTTGTTGCAAGTGCTTTCCAGCGTATTAAACATGTCCGTCATGATAAGGTATTATAAAAAATTGTTGATCTCTTTGTTATATAAGTGATTTCTGTGCATGGAGGAGAAAGCGGGGCTATCATATATAGCAAGCGGTCTGGATTTGTGGAGCAGGTTTGCATAACAGCCGATTGCTCAGTTTGGCCTGAGTTAATGCACTTTTGTTTGCACCATACGGACTGGCTGTTGTGTGTAGCCTGCTTCAAAGATGAGATAAAGATACAGGAAGATTTTTCCTCTTCACATGGAGAACGTCGTTATGTTTGGTTTTATCAGCAGAAATATCATTACCGGCCTGGTGACAATACTGCCAGTAGTGCTAACGCTATATCTTCTTTATTGGTTTGCCGTATCGGCAGAAGCGATGCTCGGCAGTTTGATGCAGTTGGTGCTTCCCCAGGACTGGTATTGGCCGGGAATGGGGCTGGTAGCCGGGTTGCTGGTTGTCTTCCTTGCAGGTCTACTGATGAATGCCTATCTGGTGCAGCGCCTTTTTGCCACAGGCGAGCAGCTCTTTTACCATATGCCTTTTATCAAATCGGTGTATCGGGCTATGCGTGACTTTTTTGACTATTTCTCGCCGGCCAGTAAAAAGGAATTTGATCAGGTGGTCGCGGTGACCATTGGCGAGACCAACATGCAGGTGGTAGGTTTTGTCACTCAGGCGATACCGGATAAGATGCCACCCTCTTTTCGTGAAGATGACTGCATCTTAGTTTACTTTCCTCTGAGCTATATGATAGGCGGTTACACAGTAATGGTTCCGCGCGACATGGTTCGTAAGCTGGATATGAAAATAGAAGAGGCGATGCGCTTTACCCTCAGCGCCGGAGTCACCGGAACAAGTCCTCCTGGAAGTAAGGACGGGCATTCCCATGCAAAGAAAAAATAACTCTGTCACACACCGTGCTTGTTAGCTTTTGGAAGTTATCCGTTTGCGTCGGGGGGAGTTGTCTTTCCAGAGCGGGTTTGCGGGACAGTGCTTTTATTCGTCCTATACTTAAACCTAATCTGTTTTTGCTGTTACCTGTTTAAATAATCGGGTAGTTGCCGTTGTAGTTTGTTTTACATGACTTGGGATTTTTATGAAAAATATGCAAAAATTCAAAGTGTTTATTTTTGTATTCTGCTCCTTCTTATTTGTGAATGGAGTGCTGGCTCAGACAACATCCCATCTGCTCGATAGTATGAGGTTTAATGGTGAAAAAGGTCGGCAGCTTGATCCCGATGAAAAGGAGGAGATCGTTTTTGAAAATGGTCGCTTTATCTCCACGACCTGTAACAAATACAACTTTTCTGATGCACCTTATTCTGCTCCAAGGTTGGAGACAGTGTCCACTTTAAGGCGGTCACAACAAGCTCTACCCATGGCCAGATTGTATGTCAGGGGTGGAGGATGGCGAGCAGGCAAATGCAACTTTTGTATGAACCAAGGAGAGGTGGTATTGGGATACCCATAGAGAGTACTGGTTTCAGGGAACCCTAATACCAATCTGACTAATTATCTGCTCATTTTAACAAGCATAAATGAATAGATAATTATCGTATTTGGTATTAAACATCCAGTTGATGGTTGCACGCTCTGCATTTTTACGAGCTTCCCAAGCGGCCAACTCTGAATGAAGTTTGTCCCAGCTTGGGATCCTGCGATCAAGACACTGTTGATTCATATTGCCTATTTCTATCTCCACCATATTCAACCAACTGGCATGCTTAGGTGTATAATGAAACTCCAAACGTTTTAATATTCTCAATGCCTCTTCAGGTGCAAATGCTTTATACAAAGAACCCGCTTTGTGAGTGCTGTA
>NZ_JBFGZY010000124.1:0-12483 GCF_041586535.1 Psychromonas sp.
AAATAAGTGATCATTTTAAGATGGTCTAAATGTCCAAGTACAGCGTTGCTTTCAATCCCAATAGCCTGCTATTGCTCAATCAAGCGCCTTGTTCTTGAAAATTTATCCTCACTGAAATTTGATCACTTACTTAATACAATTGGTATGAGTAACAAATTGACCGCTCAATAAACAGCTCAGCGACTCTAGCCGCCCTTCCATCATCGTTGTTGACCAATAAGTTAACTTGCTTCTACTTTAAAAAATATCAGGTACTTTTATCTATAGCAGAATCAATAACCCTCTCATAAGCGCTTAAAGTTTAAGCAAAAGCAGTACCCGATTCTTAAGCCATAGAGTCATTCTCAGTAAACAGCTCTTTTACCGAGCCTAGGAAAGTTTTTCACTAAAGTAGTAGTGTTGGCAGATACTTTAAAGTCACTTTAAGCACCCTTGCAGCCAGAGTTATGGATACGCTTCGAGTAGGGTAGCATCATTTGGAACTCGGATCACAATATTCGTGCTGAAATACGTGTTCCAGCTTTGACAGGGAAGCGTAACAGCAGTGTTAGGGTTCACTTAACCACAGCGAACCGCGACTTATTTAAATCTTTGGCCAGGCTAAATCGTTTACCTCGCCTATATCCTGCACTGTTTTTAAATAAACGTCACTGTTAAACAGCAGTCCTGACTCCGGCAAAGCTTTGAAGCTAAAGTCCTGTTTATTCAGAGAAAAGTCTATCTGATAAGCATGCAGGTAGCCGCGATCATAGTGTCCGGATTTTTCTCCGTACAGCGGATCACCGCAGATAGCACTGCCGATACTTTTTAATGCGACGCGGATCTGATGAGTTTTACCTGTGTGCGGTTTTACTACAAACAGGCGTTTTCCACTGTCCAGCGGATAACTGAAAAACTGGGTGATTGCCAAATTATTGCTTTGTTTAGTTAACTTCCACATTGAGCGACGGGATTTTTCCATACCACCTTTTATCAACCCCTGTTTCTTTTTCGGCTTTTTATCGCTGATAGCGAGATAATATTTTTGAACCTGATGCTCAAAAAACAGTGCTGAAAGTAAAGCGGCAATCTGTGACGACTTAGCCAGCAATAACAAACCGGATGTCATTTTATCTAAACGATGGACACTATAAAGTTTGCAGGAAAAAAATTTTTCAGCGGCAACCACTACGCCAAATTCTCCATCTTCACTGTGAAAATTAATTCCAGCGTGTTTATTGATAACCACAAATTCGCTGTTTTCATAAACCGTTGTAAAATAATTGTTATTATTAAGCAAAATATCCCCGACCGGATTAATCATCTGTATTTACCTGCGCCGACAGATGCCCGAGGGTACTTAATAATAGCGGCAACGAAGCAACTATTTCATCAGCCTGTGGCAGTTGCTCAAATAAGTTCAACAGTTGCGGATCATCCGTAGCGGGATTAGCCAGTTTACCCAACAATAAGGTCGTAGTCTGTAATATCTGTTCAAGTGAACTCGCCGGCTCGATCCAAATATTTTGCCAAATTTCTTCAACATGCTGGAAACCGGATAAATAACCAATAGCAAAACTTTTTCCCTGCTCTGTAAGTTGAGAAGATTCATTCAGCCATAGTGAGGTCGGCAAAAGCAGCGGGCTTGCCTGTTGACAACCGGCCAGACAGGCATCATAAAATTGCGTAGTTGCCGCCGCAAAGTCGACCGCCAGCTGCTCATTGCTGAAAGAAGGTGTTTGATCTTCATTCCATAAATAGGGCAACCACTCCTGCAGTTCCAGCTCAACCGGCGCACTACAAACAGCACAGATAAAGCCCAACATCTGCTGTGCATTTTTAGCATTGTTTTTGATTTCAGGTACTGCGCAGAGTTCAATCAGGGCCTGATAAGGATAAGTTTGTTTGTTCATTTTCACCTACAAAAAAGCCTACCGCAAGGTAGGCTTATTATTTTTGTCAGTACGTTTATTATTAGTATAACGTGTGTGACAAGTCGAATAGATCCTGACGGAATGGACGCTTCATCTCATCTAAACATTCAATAATATCATGGTCAACCATCTTACCACTTTGAATACCGATACAACGCGCACTTTTACCCTGCATCAGAAGCTCAACAGCATGCGCGCCCATACGACTTGATAATACCCGGTCAAATGCCACTGGAGAACCACCTCGTTGGATATGACCCAGAATAGTGGCACGCGTTTCACAGCCAGTCTGTTCTTCGATACGTTTAGCCAGTGCTGTCACATCGGTTACATGCTCGGTGATCATAACAATGGCATGTTTTTTACCTGATGCCGTACCCGTATGGATTTGCTTTACCAACGCATCTTCATCAAAGCCAACTTCCGGCAGGACAACATATTCACTACCGCCGGCAATTGCAGACCAAAGTGTTAAATCACCGCAATAACGGCCCATCACTTCAACAATAGAGATACGATTATGCGATGAAGAAGTATCACGTAAACGGTCTACAGCATCAACAATGGTATTTAAACAGGTCATAAAGCCGATTGTATAATCTGTACCGGCAATATCATTGTCAATTGTGCCGGGAATACCGATACAAGGATAACCCATTTCACTGAGTTTTTTCGCGCCCATATAAGAGCCGTCACCACCGATCACAACCAGAGCTTCGATACCGTGTTTTTCCAGATTCTTAATTGCTTCTTTGCGCACACTTTCTTCTTTAAAGGCAGGAAAACGTGCCGAGCCTAAGAAAGTACCACCACGGTTGATCATATCTGATACAGAATGACGTGTTAACGGTTTGATTTTATCTTTATGAAGTCCTGAATAACCGTCATAAATACCAAAAACTTCAATGCCATTTGCAAGGGCACAGCGCGTTACGGCACGAATTGCAGCGTTCATTCCCGGCGCATCACCACCACTTGTTAAAACACCAATTTTTTTAATCATTTATTACTCCATATAGTCACAGTAACTACAAAATTTATATTCGAAAATGTTATACAGGAGAAAGATGACAATTTCATACCTCTCCCCTTAAAATTTTTTTGATGCTGAAAAATAACAATCTAAAGTTTAGTTATCAACAAAAATTGGTCTATCTTATTGATAGCAGACGGGAACTTGATGACTTGTTTTAAATTTTTCAACTAAAGGTCATGACGACAAATTGGGATTCTCGTCTAATTTTTAATAATTATCCACTAGCAAATAATAATATTCTTTGTTTTTTCTCAAAGTCGGTCACAAAAAGTTGTTTTTAAATGTCATATATTTGTCACAAAGAGTATTCATAATATCATTCTATCAAACAGGAGAAAATAAAATGAAAAACAATAAAAAAACCTTACGTAACAAACATATCTGGTTTTCCGTATGGAATACCAAAAAAACACAACCAACACCAGTCTGTGATACAGCCTATCGTCCTGCCAGAGTTTCAACTAAATAAAAACAGGCCCAAGGGCCTGTTTTTATTTAGTAATTAAGAAAGTGTATCAGATACAACTTTATAAGTAGGATCTTCAATTACATTAATCTCAACTAACACTCCCGCTTTGTGCAGTAATTTACGGCAATCCCGGCTAAGATGGCGAATATGTACTTTTTTACCTTCTTTTGCATAACGTCCAGTCAACACGCTGATAGCTTCAATCGCAGAGTGGTCGACAACGCGGGAGCCGGCAAAATCAACAATCACGCAGCGCGGATCACTTTTAACATCAAAGAGTTCCAGGAAGTTACTGACCGAACCGAAAAATAACGGTCCATTTACACGGTAAGTTTTTTCTTTTTGGTCATCACTGAGAGAACTGACTGCATGAATATGCTTAGCATGTTCCCACGCAAATATCAGTGCCGAAACAATTACACCAACTAATACAGCAATGGCTAAGTCTGTCAGTACAGTCACGGCGCTGACTAATATAATAACAAAGGCATCTTGTTTAGGGACTTTACGCATCATTTTAAAGGATGCCCACTCAAAGGTGCCTAATACAACAATAAACATCACACCAACCAGCGCTGCAATCGGCACTATTTCAATTAAACCGGAAGCAAATAAAATAAACGCCAACAGAGTAATGGCTGCTGTAATACCGGATAAACGACCACGGCCTCCGGAGTTAATATTAATCATCGATTGTCCGATCATCGCACAACCGCCCATCCCACCAAATACGCCATTAACCATATTTGCCGTCCCCTGGGCAACACATTCTTTATTGGCGCGACCACGCGTCCCGGTCATTTCATCAACAACAGTTAAGGTTAACAAAGACTCAATAAGACCTACAGCTGCCAATATTAGTGAATAGGGTAAAATAATCGCCAAGGTTTCCATGGAAAAAGGTACCGCCGGGATAGCAAATGTTGGCAATGAGCCGGCAACGGTTGCACCTGCATCACCTGTCATACCGCGAAGAAAATCAACAACCGTGCGCGCTTCTAAAGCGGGTATAAAGTAGGCCAGTAATGTCACTACCACAATAGCGGCAAGTGTTGATGGTACTACGGAAGTCAATTTAGGCAGAAAATGTATAATCAGCATGGTTAACAGTACTAAAGCCAGCATGATATACAAGGGTGTACCTTGTAACCACTCCAGTTCACCGGCACTGTTTTTTACCTTAAACTGCCCTAATTGCGCCAGGAAAATAACAATCGCCAGACCATTTACAAAGCCTATCATAACCGAGTGCGGCACCATGCGGATGAACTTACCCAAACGGAAAATACCAAATAGTACCTGCACCAGACCAGCTAATAAAACCGCTGCGAATAGGTACTGGATACCGTGCTCAGATACCAAAGAAACCATCACTACAGCCATAGCCCCTGTCGCACCGGAGATCATGCCCGGACGACCACCAAAAACAGCGGTAATTAACCCGACCATAAAGGCAGCATATAGGCCGACCATGGGCTCAACACCAGCAACAAAGGCAAATGCAACCGCCTCTGGCACTAATGCAAGGGCAACGGTTAGCCCGGATAACAGGTCATTTTTGACACTACTTTTATTGATTTGTGGAAATTCGAACACGGCTTATAATCCTTTAATAAGCGCAAATAGCCACTCCTGTGGTTTCATAACGCGCTATAACAAATTGGTTGCGAATTATAGACAACTTTGAGACCAACTTCAAAAAAACATTTATTTTTATAGGTACTTAAAATAATCGCCGAATTACTCTAATATTATCAAATCTCGGCTATTCACTGATCACGCTGAAAGCATAGTGTTTATCCAACTTGCTGTAACCTGCACCGCTGCCCTTTTGCACATGAATTTGATTATTAATACGCTCTTTTAATGCGTCAACATGGGAAATAATACCGATTAATTTTCCGGTGGCATTCAAACGCTCCAAAGCATCCAGCGCCATTTCCAGGGTGTTCGCATCCAGCGTGCCGAAACCTTCATCCAGGAATAATGATTCAATTTGTGTTTTATGACTGACCAGGTTAGACAACGCTAAGGCAAGACCTAAGCTGACTAAAAAGCTTTCACCGCCAGATAAAGTTTTAACATCTCTTATACTGTTCGCTTGCCAAAGATCGATCACCTGCAGCGCTAAGGGCTCTTCCGTATTACGCCTTAATTGATAACGCTGATGCAGAGTTGCCATCTCTTTATTAGCTAAATAAACTAAATTATCCAAAGTTAAACCCTGTGCAAAGGTTCTGAACTTACCGCCGTCTGCTGAGCCGATCAGTTTATTCAATAACGCCCACTGCTCGGCCTTAATTTTGTAGTGCTGCTGTTTTGCTAAAAGTTCAGCCTGCTGCGCTTGTAAACGCTGATCCGCTTGTAACCGTCCTTTCTTTTCTACCAGTTGTTCATTAAGTGATTCAATTTGTGTTGTTTGCGCTTGTAATGCCAAGTCCAATGTCTGCAGATCTTTCTCCGTCAGGTTGATTTGCTGATGTTTATTCAAGTTTTCCTGCGCTGACTGCAGGCGTGTGCGCTCAGTTAGGCTTTGCTCATTCAGCGTCGCTTTAAGTGCTATAAGCTCTGCTAATTCCCCTTCAGGTAAACGTGCCCGGGTAAAGGCTTCTAAATCGGCAAAACTACTTGCCGTTAATAAAGTATTAAACTGTTTTTCGCTTTGTACACAGAGTATCTGCAACTGAGAATATTGTTCCTGCTGCTCAGTTAACTGCCCGACTAAGCCTGCATTTTCACTGTGCAGTTGCTGCACTGCCGATTTTGCCAGCTCAACCTGATCGTTTAACAAGGCTTGTTCATTTTCGATAAGCTGGCGAATCGATTGCTGAGTTTGATCTCCAAACAACGCATGCCGCTGAGAAGTTAATTCAACTAATTCATTATTATTTATCTGAAATTCAGTTTGAGACTGTTTATATTGACCGTGCAGGTGATCCAGATGTTGTTCCTGCAGTGCTATCTGCTGTGCTTGTTGTGCTGTTGTTTGTTTTAATGCAGCGCACTTATCCTGCTGTGAATGATATAAAAGCAGAGCTTGTTTCTGATCAATCAGCCAAGCCCTGGGCTCGGAGAAGATAGTTGCCTGCAGCGACTGCTCAGCTTTGATAGATTCCGGTAATTTTTGTTCAATACTGGTTTTGGCTGCATTTAATTGTAAGGCACATTGCTGCTGCTCTTTTTGCAGACGGATTAAGTTTTTTTCCTCATGTATAATTTGATTTTCAATCTCCGCGCACTGATTAATATGTGTATTTTGTGCAGAGTTTAAATTTTGCAGCTGCTCTTTTAACGGCTCTGACTGTCCTGCAAGTTTTTGCAGCTGGTTTTGCAAAGCGCTTAACCGGCTTTGTATTTCCTGTCTTTTGATTAACTGCCGCTGCAGCTCAGAAAAGCAGGTGGCAGTATATTCAACTCCCTTAAGGTAAGGGAACGCTTGCCAACGGTGCAGATCAGCCTGGCGACTCTCAACTAACTTTTCGGCCTGATTTTGTAAAGCGAGCAATTGCTCATTTTGCAGATGAATTGTTGCGTTAAGGCTGCTGTAGGTATCCCGAATATCCGCAAGGTGTTGTTGTTTTTCTTTGAGTCGAACCTTTGTTTGTATTTTATCTAATGGCTGGTAATCAATCAGCGCCGGGTGCTGCACTGAACCGCATAAAGGACAAGGTTGATTTTCCTCCACCTGCAGTTTTAAATCACTTAATTGTGCGATGATTTGCTCTTGTTTCAGTAATCGCTGTAAGTTTTCACATTCCTCGCGGCAGGATTTCCCCTGTGCAGAGAGGCTATTCAACCTGTTGTTGTTTTCACTCAGCTTTTCTTTTAGTGCCTTAATAGTATCTGCATTTTCAGATAGCAACAGTCCGGTTTTGTCCAACTTTTCGGCTAATGCCAATGCTATCTGATTTTGATTATGTTCAACAAATAAACCGCTTAACTGTTCACTAATATCATTCAACCCGCTGATATTATTATCCTGCAGTAACCTATGCATAGCTTGCTGCTGTTCATCCAAGGTCTTTTGCAGCTGAATTAGCGCAAGGTTATCGGCATCGGTTTTTTTCTTATTGATAATAAACTTCTGCTGTAAGGTTTTTATTTTTTGTTGTGCCTGCAGCTCAGATAAATAAATATCAGCCGCTGTAGTTTGCAGATCGACATAAGCCCCTAACTGGTGCTCTATTAACGGTAATGTTTCCTGTAAGTTTTGTAAAAAGGACTGCTTCTCTAATGCACTGCTTACAAGCGCAAAATCATGCTGATCACTTTGCTGTTTGACCTGCATAATCTGCAATTTTTCATTTTCAATCTGTATTCCGGCAAGCTGTTTTTGCTGTTCATTTTTTTGCTGTGTGGATTTATCCCTTAATAAATTAATTTTTAGATCTAAAGGCACCAGATTTTCACTGAGTATCTGCAGACGCTGTTGATGCTCCGCCTGCTGCAACCGCTGCTTATTGAGCAACTCTTGTGCTGATGTTTGTGCTTTAAGCAACTGTGATTTAACTGCCGATTGCTTCTGCTCTGTGATTAACAACGCATTGGATAAATTTTGTTGCCTATTTTGGTTAGTCACAATGGCTTGATAAGGTGTTTCAAGCTGTTTTGCTTTTTCCGCCAGGGTGATTTTTATTTCCTGCTCTTTAAAGTCACTGAGCGCCTGTTTGGCACTATTGACTTTATTTATCTGCTCAGCAACCTGTGATTTTAACTGCTCAGCTGTTTTCAGCCAGACAATGGCTTTTTCTATATCACTTAGGGTGTTTTGCAACCTTGACTTTTCATTTGTTAACTCTGTGACTTGCTGCTGCAGGAGCTCCAGCTCCGACTTTGAAAGCACGGCCAACACCTCAGTTTGACTGATTAACTGCTGCAGTTCCGTTTGTACTTGTTTATTCGTTTCAAAAACATGCTTGGCTATTTCACAATAAATTTCAGTACCGGTTAACTCTTCCAATAATTCCGCCCGCTCTTTAACCGACGCATTTAAAAATGCGGCAAAACCGCCTTGTGCGAGCAACATAGATTTTGTGAACCTGGAAAAATCTAATCCGGTCAGTTCAACAACCTGTTTTAATACTTCACTGCTTTTAGTCGCTAAAATATTATTATCACTATCTGCCAGTTCGCAGCGTGGCGCCTGCAATTTCCCAGTAGGGTTATTACGGGCACGTTTTTGTTCCCAAAAAACGCGATAGCCCTTGCCTTTGACACTGAATTCAACTTCAGCTAAACAATCCCCGGTGCCGCGGGTCATAAGCTCATTTCTGCTCTGGGTTAAGCGGTCCAGTCTTGGTGTCTGCTGATATAACGCCAGGCAGATCCCGTCAAGGATGGTGCTTTTCCCCGCCCCCGTTTGCCCGGTAATGACAAATAAGCCATTATCAGTAAATTGGGGCTGCCGGAAATCAATTTTCCATTGCCCTTTTAATGAATTTAAATTTTTAAAGCGCAGCGATAATATTTTCATAACTGCTCCTCTATCTCTGCACAAACCTGAGAAAATAAGTTAGTCAATTCACCCTGCTGCTCTTCACTTAAATTTTCCTCGCAGGCAATACGATGCTGAAAGAGCTGATGCGGTGTTAAGGCATCCAAACTGGCCACCTCGGTTTCCTGCCACTGGCTAGCCTCGTTAACCTGCGGGCTGCTGATTTTAAGTATTTCAATGCAGCTATCTTCAACCATGGTATTAAGCCGGCTTTGAACATCCGACAGGTAAAATGCCTGCTGTAGTTTTATTTCCAGCCAGATACTTTTCTGTTTATTATTTAAACACTCATCCAGCAGTGCTGCTAACTGCTGAGTAACTGAATCCAGATCCCCACTTAAAATCTGCAGCTGCTGAAAAATTGGAATGTTCAACGGCTTGACGTCCGTTAGCCCCTGGCTGTTAAATTCGGCAATCAATACTTGTTTATCCTGTTTGGTTTCATCAAAACTCAACGCAATCGGAGAGCCGCTATAGCGGATATGATCTTGTTTTTGTACTTTCTGAGGACGGTGCAGGTGCCCTAAGGCGATGTAATCAAAATCAGGAAATAATGATGCCGGGAAGGCAGTTAATGTACCAATATAAATATCCCGTACTGATTCTGACACACTGCAACCTACCGCGGTTAGATGACCGGTGGCGATAACGGGCAGACTGCTATTTTGCTCTTTGGCTAATTGATAAATCTTTTGATAAGTGTGCTGTATCCCCTGTTGCAGATTAAGTTGCTTCTGCTCGGCAGAAATACCCTGCTCGCTACTCATCACATCCTGCGCGCGCAAAAAAGGCAATGCACAAACAATCATCTGCTCCCGTTTTTTATTTTTCAGAGGGATTAGATGTTCCTGCAAATCTGTGCTTAAACCAGCTAATAGCGATACATTTAAAGCGCTTAATAAATTTTTACTTTCATTGAGCACTGCAACGCTATCATGGTTGCCCGACACTATAATTAACTGCAGACACTCCGTAGCCTGCAATTTTACGATAAAATCACTGTATAACTTCCTCGCATAAGAAGGCGGCGTAGTACTATCAAAAATATCTCCAGCAACAATTAACGCATCAATCTCTTCTTCTATCACAACTGTAATTAGCCAGTTTAAAAAAGCCAAATGCTCCGCCTCGCGGGTTTTCATCATAAAGTACTGGCCAAGGTGCCAATCAGAGGTGTGTAATATCTTCATTAAAAGTCTCATTGTTGCTGTATCAGGTCATTATTCAATAGAGTTTAATAATTTTAAAGAGAGAACGCTGCTATTTAAAATGAAATTACGTTTTTGTTAAAAACTAGTTGACGACAAACGTAGAACTCCGCGCAGAGTTCCCCCGTTAACCTTGTTTTGATCACTTTCTTTCCCTTTTCCCGCTCTCCTGAATTGCATTATTCTCAGTCTGGCAGAACACTTATACATAAAATCAGCACGTTTTGTCTAAAATAAACCCAACCTGCTCAACAAGCGAGCAAAAGGGAAAAAAATCACTTTTTTTCTTAAAAATTAGTTGACGACAAACGCTGATATCATCATAATGCGCCCCATCGAAACGACGGAGTGCTTAGCAAAACGAAGTTGAGATAAAAGCTAAAAGTAAGTAAGATGGCTACATAGCTCAGCTGGTTAGAGCACATCACTCATAATGATGGGGTCCCAAGTTCAAATCTCGGTGTAGCCACCATTTACTTTAAGTTGCGGAAGTGGCGGAATTGGTAGACGCGCTAGATTTAGGTTCTAGTATCGTAAGGTGTGAGAGTTCAAGTCTCTCCTTCCGCACCATTCTTTATCCTGATAAAGAATTACCATAGAGAACAAACTCTTTAAAATGACAATTGGGATATCGCCAAGCGGTAAGGCACCGGGTTTTGATCTCGGCATTCAGAGGTTCAAATCCTCTTATCCCAGCCACTTTTTCTAGCTTGTTTTTTAACGTGCTGGTTAACTTGAAGAAGTATAAACTTAACCAAGAGAAAAAATCTCTTTAAAATGACAACTGGGATATCGCCAAGCGGTAAGGCACCGGGTTTTGATCTCGGCATTCAGAGGTTCAAATCCTCTTATCCCAGCCATGCGGAAATGGCGGAATTGGTAGACGCGCTAGATTTAGGTTCTAGTATCGCAAGGTGTGAGAGTTCAAGTCTCTCTTTCCGCACCATTCTTTACTCTGGTAAAGAAATAATAAGACCAGCTACCTGCTGGTTTTTTTATACCTGCGCATAAAAATGCGCCATCTAAACCGACTCTGCTCAGCAGGATAAGTTAAGATGATTTAAAGTAAATGGCTACATAGCTCAGCTGGTTAGAGCACATCACTCATAATGATGGGGTCCCAAGTTCAAATCTCGGTGTAGCCACCATTTACTTTATAAGTTAAATAGTAAATTAGAGAAAAAGCAGGTCACTAACAATATGGTGCCCCACTTAAATCTCGGTGTAGCCACCATTTACTTGAAACTGCGGAAGTGGCGGAATTGGTAGACGCGCTAGATTTAGGTTCTAGTATCGTAAGGTGTGAGAGTTCAAGTCTCTCCTTCCGCACCATTCTTTATCTTAATAAAGAATTACCATAGAGAATAAACTCTTTAAAATAACATATTGGTTATAGCTATTCTTAGTGACAACCAAAAAGAGAAATAATCTCTATAAAATAACAACTGGGATATCGCCAAGCGGTAAGGCTCTGAACGTTGATAACGATCTCGGCATGCTGAATGACGACCCAGTAGGAGAAGAAATCTCTATAAAATTACAATTGGGATATCGCCAAGCGGTAAGGCACCGGGTTTTGATCTCGGCATTCAGAGGTTCAAATCCTCTTATCCCAGCCACTTTTATGCGGAAATGGCGGAATTGGTAGACGCGCTAGATTTAGGTTCTAGTATCGCAAGGTGTGAGAGTTCAAGTCTCTCTTTCCGCACCATTCTTTACTCAGGTAAAGAGATAATTAAACCAGCTGATTGCTGGTTTTTTTATGCATGAAAGAAAATAGTTCCTGAAATGCTGGACGGAAAAAAGACGAAATGCTGGACAGCCATAAACTTCAAAGACGAAATGCTGGACAGCCATAAACTTCAACTCCCAAAAAAGAAAGAAGTAATACCAATTTGATTAATTAGTTGATCACCCTGATCCAGTCTCTCATGCACACTTCCTTGACGCGATTGACGTCGCTAATAAAACTATTCCACGCTCTACTACATTCATTTACAATTTCTTTGTAACCATTGAAGCAACGATTAGCCAATTCGTTTTGCCGCAACCACTGCCATACTTGTTCGACAGGATTAAGCTCCGGTGAATAAGGAGGCAATTTAATCATGGTGATGTTCTCAAATTCATCAGCCAAATATTCTTGATGGAAAGCAGCTCCATCGACAACGATCACAGCATGGCGCCCTGGTGCGGTACGTTGTGATATTAAGCAGATGAAATGCTGGACAGCCATATGAAATGCTGGACAGCCATAAACTTCAACTCCCAAAAAAGAAAGAAATTATACCAATTCCGTTAATTAGATGATCTATTTAGGCGTAGGAAAAATGGATGAAAGCAAGGCATTGATTGCAGTAACT
>NZ_JBFGZY010000125.1:0-12191 GCF_041586535.1 Psychromonas sp.
ACGTTTTTTTGGAGTTGGAACGGGTTATATGGAGCATTATATTGCATGGTTTATCTTCATGGAAAACAAAGAATCTTACAAAAACAAAGTTTGGCTTAATGAAGCTCTTGAATAAGATCAACACCGAAGTGGAACAGAGCCAATTATAACCAGTGTTATTGATTCTGCAAGCAACATGAGCACTTCGTGCTCAAGACCTTATATCCCCGAGCTAAAGCAGCAGAGTTTTACGGTCTAATCTGATAAACAGACCCAACCTGCAATACATATAAAACCAATAATGACTCATTGAGTTGTACATAATCAATAAAAGTGATTGTTAAATTATTATTATAAAAATAATAACTTACACGCTAAAACGAAAAGATAATTATCTGTATGGATTTACGCCCATCACGGTGACTTTAAACAAACGGGGTAGTTTTTTCATATTGAAGGCATAAATGCATTTGTAGAGAATTTTCGAAAAACAGCACTATTTGTGAAAAAGCATGTGAGAATACCTGAAATTGAGTTTCTTCCTTAGCATATCTTCGGCCATTAACTGGGCATAGGTCGGCCATCATCATTTACTACACTCGCGCAAAGTAAACTCGACTCTTTGAAAAATATGATTAAACAGTTCGGTATTGGGGGAGTTCATTATTAAAGCGTGATATTTCGAATTCTTTTTTCATTTTATACGCTTTCCAACAATGGTAAGATTTGTATCTATTGTGCGTTATTACGTATGAGCTAATATCCCCATGTTACTTCAAGATGCAAAATCAGCAAGCCAAATTGTTTTTAGATGCTAAACATAAAATTGAAGTATAGTCATTCTACATTGAGGTTTGATAACGACGCAGATGAATACAATTTGGTCCGCCCTGCGGGGGCTCAGCTCGAAAACCAGTATTGCGTTACAGCATTCGATAAGGAAATAACTATTATCGTCATGCTGCGCCTTATTCTGGTCCTCGAGCAGAGTCCTGATAAAGCATTTTGAAGTATCATGGGTCTATAACGTGTATCTGAGGTAAAAAATGGATGAGTTAAATTTCAAGTCGCATGTTGCTGATCAATTAAAGTTTCTACGCCAGCAAAAAAAACTGAGTTTGGATGCAACGGCGAAACTTACTGGTGTTTCTAAAGCGATGCTCGGGCAGATAGAGCGACAGGTCTCCAGCCCGACTATCTCTACGCTGTGGAAAATTGCCAGTGGCTTAGAAACTTCATTTTCCGCTTTTTTTGCTGATACCCCGGCGCTTTGCTCCAGCGAAGCTATTTTCCCTGATGATCCTAAGATGCAGATAAAAACTCTGTTTCCGTTTAGCAGCGATGCTTCCTTAGAGATGTTTGAAATCACCTTGACCGACTATCATAAGCAACTATCATCGCCCCATGGTCGTGGAGTTATTGAGCATATCCATGTTTTGCAGGGGGAGTTGGCGCTTTTTTTAGATGGCCAATGGCATCCGTTAAAGCAGGGGGAAAGCAAACGTTTTTTTGCTGATCAGCCCCATGGCTATCAAGCGATATCTGCAACGACTACGTTTCAAAATATTATCTGCTATCCAAAGTAAACTTGGTTTTTCGTTACAGCGGGGCTCTAAGTTAAAATCTATATCAATAGCCTAAAAGTTAGAAAATATTCAACTGCAGCCTTCTGCATTGGCGGGTTTGATCGGTCCGGTAATTGTTACTGAAAAAATGCGTAACGCCATTCACCTTGTCTGGGCAACGGGAGGCGGGATGGTGCCGGAAGAAGAAATGTTCTCATACCTTACTAAATCCCTCCAGGAAGTTACCTGAACTAACCAGAAAAACATTTCCACATTAATAGGATTATTCATTAGTGGATGAGTCTATTACGTTTTTTTGCTTACATTTAATTAGAGGTCTTTGCATAATTTTTTAAGTCAGATGGTTTTCATAGTGTTAAAAATGTTCTAATACTGTTTTTTATTAATCACAAATCTTTATGGCCAGTCTAAAAGCATCTGGCAGCTCAGTTCAATGGTTTGAAATCAGAACTCTCATCCAACACATATTTAGTTTTCATTAAATATTTCATTTAACTCTAATGATTTGAGTGCTAAGTAAATATTCTGTATGCTAGTGGCGAATTTATAATAATTTAAAACAACTAAACCTGCAGTTCTGCTGGAGGATTATTAAAATTTGCTAAATGTAAGATAAAAAACTCAAGGAGGAAGTATGAAATTAGTAAAAAAAATCTCGTTAGTCGTGGCTTCAATTGCAGCATTAGGCGCTTTTTCTGCCGCCAGTGCAGATCAGCTTGATAACGTTATAAACCGCGGAACTTTAAATTGTGGGGTTGTGCTTGATTTCCCGCCAATGGGATATACAGATAAAGACAATCAACCAGCCGGTTTTGATGTTGACTATTGTAACGATCTGGCAAAAGTTTTAGGCGTAAAATCAAATGTAATCAATCTGACATGGGCAGATAGAATCCCTTCATTGATTTCAGCTAAAACAGATGTTGTTATCGGTTCAACCTCTGACACATTGGAGCGTGCGAAATCTGTTGGTTTTACCTCTCCCTATTTTGTTTTCAAGTTTCAGGTTTTATCTAAAAAAGGCGTGAAAATGACCTCTTTTAACGATCTTAAAAATGTCAAGGTGGGAGCTGCTATTGGTACCACATATGAAACTGAGTACTTTAAATATGCGGATGAAAAAGGCTGGGGAAGATCTAACTATACTTCCTTCAAATCAGAAAACGATGCATTCTTAGGCTTATACCAAGGTAAAATCGACGCGCTTGTATCTACCAATACAAATATAGCGACAAAACTTAGTTCCGGTCAGTTTGACGACTTTGTAGCAGGTCCATTTGTTCCTAACTATGATGATGTAGTGGGTATTATCGCAAAAAGAGATGAGCTTGCCTGGATAAATTATCTGGATCTATTTTTGGTTCATCAAATTAGAGATGGCAGACTAAATGAGTTGCATATAAAACATTTTGGTACTCCCGTATCGGCAGATATGGTTCAATCATTAAGAGATAATAAATAAGTTTATTGTCTCGCCTTAATTAAAATAATTAGTCCTCCGGCCCGGTCGGAGGATTATCCCGCAGAATAGAACAGCTGAATTTGTGGTATCAGCCTATCACCTTCAGGTGATAGAACAATTAATCCTCTGGAGCGGTTCATCAAATCAAGCCTTCTGCTTTTGCGAGGGTATTTGGTTATTTAAAGGCTCATTAAAGGAGTTTAGTAAGAGGGCATATGGACAATTATGAATTTCATTGGAATGTTGTATTTAATGCATTCCCGCAACTATTAAATGGGGCGTTTACAACGATACATGTATCTGTTTTATCTATGCTTGCAGGCATAGTTATTGCGGTATTTTTAGCGTTAGGGAAGATGTCAAGCTCAAAGGTTTTATACCATATTGCAAATGCCTGGATAGAGATAGCAAGAAATACACCGGCACTTTTTCAGATATATATGGCATATTTTGGACTGGGTGCCTATGGCATTCACCTTAGTCCATACTTTGCCGTTTTTTCTGCGTTAGTATTTATCAATGCAGGCTACCTGGCCGAAACATTCCGGGGTGGTTTTCAGTCAATTCCAAAGACGCAATATAGTGCGGCAAAATCACTTGGAATGAATAGCTTTAAAGTTTATAGATATGTGTTGCTGCCACAAATGTTCAGAAGGATTTATCATCCAATGACAAATCAGTTTGTCTGGTCAATACTGATGAGTTCGCTCGGCATACTTGTCGGCATGAATGAGCTCTCAGGTGAGACGCAAAGACTTCAATCCAGTTCATTTAGAACATTGGAGTTTTTTATAGTAGCTGCAGTGATGTACTTTGTGATAACAAAACTGGTGCTGCTGGCATCTAACTTGATTTCAAAAAAAGTTTTTAAAGGGGAGCTTTCATAATGAATTTATTTACTCCTTTATCCTGGAGTGATACCGGCTTTATTTTAACCGGTATTTTAAACACCGTCTTTATATCTGTCGTTGCGATAATTGTTGGTACCCTTTTAGGGGTGGTAATCGGATTTGTAAGAGCAGAATCGAGTAAATCTGTAAATATTATCTTAGGGGCATTTTTAGATATTCTAAGATCTGTACCGTTAATTATTCAACTGATACTTTTCAGTACTTTTATTGGCGCTGTCGGATACCCGCTGGATCCCTTTGTTGCAGGCTCAATTATACTGTCACTTTATACAATGGCATTTATGGGCGAAGTTTTTAGAAGTGGCTTTAACAGTGTGCCAACTTCCATGATAAAAGCGTCGCGATCCCTGGGGATGAGTTACTGGCAAACAGTAAGATATGTTCGCATACCGATAGGAATGAGAGCAGTTTTTACATCGTGGCTTGGTGTGGCATTGAGTGTAATAAAAGACTCGGCACTTGTTTCAGTTATTGGATACATGGAATTACTTAGAACCGCAGAGCAGTTGATATCAAGGACACAACAACCAGTGATGATACTGATAGGAGTAGGATTGTTTTATTTTATGATCTCTTACCCCTTGTCGCTTTATGGTAAACATGTAGAAAGGAAAATGGCAATATGATAGAGATCAAAGGCGTTCATAAGTCTTTTGGCGATTTGGAAGTTTTAAAAGGCATCGATTTAGAGGTAAACAGAGGTGAAGTTGTTAGCATCATTGGTGCAAGCGGTAGTGGAAAATCTACGCTTTTATATTGTATTAATGCAATTGAGTCTATAAATAGTGGACAAATAATTGTTGATGGGGTCGATGTTCATAACAAAAAAACAGATATAAACAAATTAAGACAGAATTTAGGGATGGTATTTCAGCAGTGGAATTCTTTTCCCCATTTAACGGTATTAGAAAACGCGGCTCTTGCTCCGCAGGTTGTAAAAGGGTTTAGTAAAGAAAAGGCGGAAGCGATTGCCACAAAAGAGTTAAATCACGTTGGTTTGGGTGATAAGCTTCATGAATACCCGACGAGAATGTCCGGAGGCCAACAGCAACGACTGGCCATCGCCAGAGCATTAGCGATGGAGCCGCCTTATATGTTATTTGATGAGGTGACTTCGGCACTTGATCCTGAACTGGTTGGCGAAGTTTTGGATACCTTAAGATTGCTTCGTGATGATGGTATGACTATGATTTGTGTTACTCATGAAATAGCTTTTGCAAAAGAAGTATCTGATAAAGTTGCATTTTTTCATGAAGGATTGATTGAAGAGATAGGAACACCTGAGCAAGTTCTGGATAACCCGCAAAGAGAGAGAACACAGCAATTTTTAAGTAAAGTGCTTTGATCACTTTAAACAAGCAAAGTCCTTCTAACTCGGTTGTTATGCTTTCTGCCAGTCGGGCCGGATGCATATTCTGATAACGAGCGCTGCAACCGTTGCTGTCAACTGAGTCATAACGGGGGTCTTTCATCTTGATAGTTAAGATGAAAGACCTTCCCAGCCCGCTAACGACAATAAAAATTTTTTTCCATTGCAGTTAGGTCAACGAATAACGTACCCACGTTTTTGAACGCCAGCGGTTAAGCATTACGATGCCTCTAGCCCATTCATCCAGGCCGATCGCTAAGCATGCGCCCATCACCCCATATCCCCAATGTATGCCGAGCATATAACTAGCGAGTACCGCAATCCCCCACATACTAAGAATACCCATTTGTACAGGGAACTTAATATCGCCAGCGCCTTTAAGCGCGGAAATAAAGATAAGGTTAAACACGCGACCGGACTCGATGAAAATCGCGCCGGCGATGAGCATCGCGATTAACGGGATGATCTCACTGTCTTGTGTAAACAGGCCAATAATCGGATATCTAAAAGCAAAGATTAGCAGTATGACAGAGGTCGAAACCAGCAGACCGAGCAAAAAATATTTTTGTACACGTATCAAGATATCGTCGACCCAGCCTTTGCCAATAAAGTAGCTGGTTTGTATTTGTGCCGCTTGCCCTAAAGCGAGCGAGAAGGCGAAGGACACGCGAGTGATATTTTGCATATAAGTGAAAGCCGTCAATGACGACGTTCCCATTTGAACAACAAAGTAGACAATAGTCATTTGCGCCATATTATAAGAAAGGATCTCTCCGGCGTTCATCGCGCCAATCTTCATTATTCTCTGGTAGATGCTATTGGAAATGTTTTGCCACTCTTTGAATGGTAGTTCAATACCCTTGGAACGAATCAACAGACACATCAGAAGGGTGGCGACAATTTGACTTACCACCGTCGCGATGGCGACACCGGCTACGCCATATACAGGAAGACCAAAAGGTTGATACAGTGCGATATAGTTGCCTGCAATATTGATTATTCCGGCGATAAGATTAATCACCATAGGTGAGCGGGAATACCCGTGGCTACGTAAGATCGTGGTAAGCACGATACCCATAGTAACGTTAAAGGTGAACGAACCGCTAATAATCAGATAGTCGTAGCCAAATCGAGCCACTTGATTTTCTAAGCCAAAGAGCGAAATAAAGAATTCGCCACCTAAAAAGATAGCAAGGCTGAGACCTCCACCGACGATAAGCGCCAGCAGAATACTGGCAACGCCGACATGAGCGGATTCTAGCGTTCGCTCCGCGCCATTGTATTGTGCGATCAGGATACCCGTTCCACTGCTGACCATCATCGAGACGACGATCAGAAAAAATGAAATTTGAGAGATCACTCCAACTGCTGATACTGCAAGATCCGAGTAGCCACTGAGCATAAAAACATCGGTGGTGTTGAGTGCTGTGCGTAACAGTACTTCGATAAAAATGGGCCAGGTCAACGCCACAATATTCATGCGTTTGTTGAGCGTTGAAGATGAATTAGGCATAGTAACCTTGATTGAGTGTAAAAGGAGTAGGGTATCTGGATCCGGTAGTTTGCTGTAAATGAATAGAAATGTAAACGTCATCAACGTTTACCGGCAAGTCATATTATCAAACCAATATTCTACTTTGTATAATCTGCTGTGTAACGTATTGAACCTTATTGTTTTACCGTTTACGGAGATGATTAGCTATTAGATGCTTGTATTAAATTAATAAAAAAGCCTCAACAGAGTATTGAGGCACTCTCGTATTTATCAGTTATTTGCTCTCTTGTAGTTTAGCTCTTGTAGTTTAGCTTTTGCTGCTTCTACTTTTGAAAAGTCTAACTTTAACTCTTCTACGGCTTGTTTGATCAAATCAGGGTTGCCCATCACCATCATCATCAGCGGTTTCAATTTCTCCTGAGGAATACCTAAGCTTTGAATGATGGTCATTGCCGCCAACGGATTCTGCGTTAGGGCTTGAAATACTTCCGTGATTTTCTCATCAGTGACATTGTGATCTTTTAGTGTTTGAATAATTGGATTCATTAGCTTTTCTCTTTAATATTGATGCGCCTCAATTTACCTTATTTTCATGCTGATTGCGATATTATCCTGTGAAGGGGGAATGAGGGCAGGTCTTTTTATTTTGACTCTATTTCTCGAATTAATGAGCAAGTTTAGACAGCATTAGAACTTGCTTCCCCAATAACAGCACTTTTTTAGTTTCTTTGTTATCGTTACGGAGAGTAACAAAAAGCTGGGCAGTTAAAAATTGATATATATAGTCGTAATTTCTGGATGTAAAGTGTGAGGCTTAACATTGATTGATCGCCATCAGTTAGTCGCAACTTTTGCACATGACGTCGCCTGAAAATAGTTTCATTAAGAAACATCTAAAATAGATCCTTGCTATTCTTTTTTCTGGTATGGCAATAAAACAATTCCATCGCATTGATAAATGAATTGTTTTTTGTCTCAAAAGGCGGGTAATCGCCTTGTTTTTTGATCAGGTTGGCTGATATTTCGCTAAGATTATCGCCATTTTGGTGTGGGCCTGGCCAAGCATTCGTTACAGTTTTATGCTCCTGGCTAACATCTGCTTCTGCGGTTTTATCTTCAGCTGACACACTGACTGGCATTGACCAAAACTGTTTCGCATTGTTTGCACCTACTTTTTTATTTTGTTTGCTGTAGGTAGGTGTATATTTATACTCTTGATATTCCATTTCAACCGTGTCGGGAAGCGTTAAGTGCTCTGAAACGGCTTGCCCTAATTCAGTTTTTCTCAGCTCCTGATGTAATTTTTCCGGTGCAAATATGTTGGAGTGCGGCCAGTGGGTCGAGCTGTACATTTTTAGGGAAAACAGGCAGAGAAGGGCATTAAAGGGGCAATCTGTAGTAAGCGCTGCTGATAGTCAGCCGACAAGGGCTGCCATTTGCCATAAAAGTGGGGTTGTTTTGTGTTTTGTGGGCAACTAAAAACGGAATATATTGATCGTTTTGGATCACATAACTGAGTTCTACCGCCATTTTAAACCAAAATTTTGTATCATCAGCCAATTGCATATCGTCTGCAAAATAATAAGATTGAAATTAAGCTCTTTTAAAAAGCGAGTGGCTGCTCTATTTTTATCACGTTTAAAGTTAAGTTAGCCATCCCTGCATAATCACCTTCACTATCTTGCAAATTGTTTAAATTAGCAATAATAGGGGAGGGGATTACTTGTTTGTTGCGATTACAAGGCAGGGCAACGCTAAGCTCTTCTACCGTCGCGATCTGCTTCATGTGTTTGCTAATCAGTTGCCTTGGTATAAAACGGATAAAATTCTCTGTAAACTAGTTGGCTAATGACTTGGTATCGCTTTGGTAAGGGTAATAATTGTTTTTTAGGGTTACCTTGCTATTAAGCTTTTTGGCTTGTTCGAGCTATAAGTATAAACAACCCGTGTTGTTAAACTCATAGCCTGGCTGTTGCCAAAATAGATGGAGGATTTGCATTTATTACTACCCTTGTTTATTTGAAGCTTGTATTTTCTTATAATTTTTTAATGTATTGAGAAATATCTACAATATTGTCACCTTTCATAAGCGCTGCTCGATTTTCTGTCGAGAATGCACTTAACCAATAGGATAAGAACGACTCAGTTGGGAAAATATAATCCTTATTGCCTTTGATCATACGTGGGGTTTGTCCGGTAAACAGATTAAAGCCTAAACAATCGGCGTCTTCATTAAGCATTCCCTCTTCGTAGCAGAGACTTTCAAGATGCCAAGCCACTTCTTTGATATGCCCCTGCACGCTCCGATCGCCACGTTGATAAAAGGCACAGGTATTGATCAAGCTGTCATAGACATCAATACAACTATCGGCTTCGACGCTATCGATTGCCCGTTCATCTGCAATGCAGAGAAAGTTTGCTTTTAAATGCATTTCGAAGGTGTTTAAAAATTCATATTGATCACCTTTTTTACCAGCAGGAAAGGTCAGGCAATAGCGGCTGAGATAATCCATCGCTATCAGGTATTTTTTACGCTTAATCGAAACGCAATGCACTACCCAATGCCACTGATAGCCATTGTTTTCCTGCGCTTCGATGTCTTTCGGGAAAACGGGTGTTGCAATAGAGTCTGCAATCGTTTTGTGAGGGGCTGGCTCTATACAGCTTATCTTTTTACCTTTGCGGATCACAGTAAAAAACTCTGCTGCCGCTTTACTACAATTAAATATCAACATACCAATCCTAATCAATTTTTATTCTATTTTTCATGTTTTAGAAAGTTTAATAAGAGCAACTCTCTGATTTAACATAACATAACTAAACTTATCTACCTAAACTACCTCAATAAGCTGATTCAGTGTTTTATCGCGATGCTATAACAGCTTCTAACATGATGACAATGGTTTTCCTTTGTTCTGTGCTTAGTATTTTACATAGTAGTAATGGAGTTAGGTGTGGTATTCTGACAATCAAGACTTAAGAGAAATATTTCTGATCTTTTATGTTGAGTCAATTCAAGTAGATGCTGGTGGTGATTTTTATCATGGTAAAAGGTTAGTGAGAGATGTACTTAACTGGCTTTTTAGCTACTTTTTTCTATTGCAACCTCAGGTGCGTCATGAAGTGAGTTGACATTACCATCAGTTAGTCGAAACACTTATGGTCAATAGCTCCCCTTTTTACAGTTAATATTGCCTGAAAAATAGTGCCACTTCGAAAAGTCTAAGATAGATCGTTGCTATTCTTTTTAAAGGCAGGCTGAAATGTATCTTTGACCCGTATCCGAACTTTTATTACTTTTATTAGGTGATTGTTGCAATTAGCTGGTGGATTATATCCACACAAACAGACCCAACCTACAATGTATGTAAAAAACCTATAATGACTCATTGAGTTGTAAATAATCAATAAAAGTCATTGTTAAATTATTTGATTTAAAAAAAGCTAACACGCTAAATAATCGATTTAAATTATACCAATTCCGTTAATTAGATGATCTATTTAAGCGTAGAAAAAATGAATAGATAATTATCGGATTTGGTATTATCTGCTTGATGTCTTTTACAAGAGGCGGATATTGGGATTATTCTCTATGAAGGTAGGGCAGGTTGCTAACATGAAAATTAACAATTGAATAACTTATTATAAAATTGTTAAAAAAGCCCTTTTACAGTTCTGTAAAAGGGCTTTATATGTATCAGTAAATCTTCAAAATAAGATTAATCTTTACGGCTGGTTACTTCTAACAGATGGTAACCGAACTGAGTTTTAACTGGTCCCTGAACAACACCAACAGGTGCGCTAAATACCACTTTATCAAATTCCGGCACCATCATACCTGGTCCGAACTCGCCTAATGCGCCACCTTGTGCACCAGATGGGCAGCTTGAATGTTTTTTAGCAAGTTCTGCAAAATCACTGCCTGCTTCAATTTGTTTCTTAAGGTCGATACAGCTTGCTTCTGAGCTTACTAAGATATGACGTGCACTTGCTAGAGCCATTTTATTTTCCTTTTATGTTATATAATTGACTACGATAAATTATTTTAGGCAATCAAGCAAACCGTAATTAAGTTGATTTAATTATTTTTTTGTTAACCCCTTGTAAAACAAAATTTATGTCATATTATGTCTTTATGTTTTAATTCATTTAGAGGTTTTTATGAAACGTATCGTGTTATTTTTACTAACAAACTTGGCCGTTATGCTGGTATTAGGTATTGTACTGAGTTTGGTTTACAGGTTTACCGGATTAGACTCGAGTAGTATGGGCGGATTGTTGCTCCTTGCTGCGGTATTTGGTTTCGGTGGCTCCTTTATATCATTAGCGATGTCCAAGTGGATAGCGAAGCGCAGTACCGGTGCTGTGGTTATTATACAACCTAGCAATGAAACAGAGCGCTGGCTTGTTGATACAGTAACGGCTCAGTCTAAAAAAGCAGGTATTAAATGTCCTGAAGTAGCTATCTATAATGCTCCTGACATCAACGCTTTTGCTACCGGTATGAATAAAAATAAAGCCTTAGTTGCAGTTAGCTCCGGACTATTACAGGCCATGACCCGTGATGAAGCTGAAGCAGTACTTGCGCACGAAGTTAGCCACGTTGCTAATGGTGATATGGTGACATTGACCCTGTTGCAGGGTGTAGTGAACACCTTTGTTATCTTTTTAGCTCGTGTTTTAGGCGGCATTATTGACAGTGCGATGCGTAATAGTGATTCGGAATCAGAAGGGCGCGGATTTGCTTATTATATTATCGTATTTGTGTTAGAAATGGTTTTTGGCGTGCTTGCGAGCACCATCGTGATGTATTACTCCCGTCAACGTGAATTCAGAGCGGATGCCGGGGCAGCTAAACTCGCGGGTAAAAATAAAATGATTGCAGCGTTACAGCGTTTACAAAAAGGTGCCGAGCCGCATTTAGAGGGCAGTATGATGGCATTTGGTATTTCCGGAAAACGTAGTGGTGGATTATTTATGTCACATCCGCCATTAGAAAAGCGTATTGAAGCACTTCAGCAATCTTAATAACCCCATTCTTCTCTTTACAAGAAAAAGCAGCGGTTTAATAACAACTCGCTGCTTTTTATCTGTATCTATTTATTTTTTCTGCCACAATTCAATTTAACTAATTGAATAAATTGTTGTCTACTTTTCAAGCCTGACAGTCTTTCATTTTTCAGGCTTGAAATGTCAGCAGCATTTTTCTTACACCTGCTAATCAAATAATACCAATTCCGTTAATTAGATGATCTATTTAGGGGTAGGAAAAATGGATGAAAGCAAGGCATTGATTGCAGTAACTAGTTGTTCTAATTGCAAAATCAATAACGAAGCTAGCATTCATTTTAACAAGCATAAATGAATAGATAATTATCGGATTTGGTAT
>NZ_JBFGZY010000126.1:0-12179 GCF_041586535.1 Psychromonas sp.
CATAGAAGGCCTTTTGGTGCTTTTTGTGCGGTGTGGTAACTACATAACTAACACAAAAAGGCTCTTCTTTCTTCTTAAAAATTCTATAACCCACTGAAATAAAATAGATCTTACGTCGATTCAAAAGATCTACACCCAAATGATTATAAGTAGCATGAAGACAATAGAGTTTGAATTTTATAATGAAATAGATAGATCGTTATGCTCGTCAGCGGTAAAAGCGAGTAAGATGAGCGATTATAATGACCCTATTCAGTGTTATATGCACATTCTAAATTAGAGGAGGTCTTCTTGCACCTTTGTCCTTTATGTTCATCAAATCAGATCCAATTCTATTTTGAAGACAAAAATCGCTGCTATTTTCAGTGTGATCGTTGTGAGTTGGTCTTTGTATCTCAGGAGCAGAGACTGGATGCCGCGAGTGAGAAAGCTCACTATGATCATCATGAAAATGACCCTGATGACCAGGGGTATCGACGGTTTTTATCCCGTTTAGCCCTGCCTCTTCTTGATAGGCTGGCATCAGGCTCTAAAGGGTTGGATTTTGGCTGTGGGCCTGGACCCGCACTGGCACACATGTTGCGCGAGGCTGGATACAGCGTTGCGTTATACGATATTTTCTATCATCCTGATGCAGGTGTACTGGAAAAAACGTATGATTTTGTGACTGCGACAGAGGTGATCGAACACCTCTTTTATCCTAAAAAAATCTGGTCGCAATGGTTAAAGTTAGTTAAACCGGGTGGTTGGATAGGAATAATGACTAAACAGGTTATAGATCTTGAAGCGTTTGCCTGCTGGCATTATAAATATGATCCTACTCACGTGAGCTTTTTTAGCCGGGCGACTTTTTGCTATCTGGCAGAGCGTGACAACCTTGAGTTGGAATTCATTGGAGATGACGTGATTTTACTAAGAAAGCCATTGTAGTGAGTTGCAATAAGAATCCCCAAAAATCCAGTTAGACGGTGGTCTTATCGATAACCTTTCGGATCCTTAGCAAATTAGCGAGTAAGCCCCATCCTATAGGTTGGGAGGATGTCAAAAGCTGATGGAGTAGTAGCCGAGGTTGTCTGAAGCTGGAGGACATTAATGTAAGGTGAAGTATGAGGCAGTATATCTAAATATATCTGCCAATTAACAGCATTAATATAAAAGCGCAGCGGTAATTATCACCTGTGACTGCGCTTTTTATCTTTGCTACCGGCCGGTTTATTTTTCCAGTAATAAACAAGCCACTGAATGATTTTCATCACCCAGCAATTTCGGTTTTCTGTTTGCGCATTCCGCTACCGCCACCGGGCAGCGTGTTCTGAAAACACAACCTGAAGGCGGGTTGATAGGTGAGGGCAGATCACCTTCAAGCATCTGAATTTTTTTACTGCGCTCCAGTTTAGGATCCGGAATAGGCACCGCCGACATTAAGGCTTTAGTGTAAGGATGCTGAGGGTTTGCGAATAAGGTGCTACATTCGGAAAACTCAACGGCATTACCTAAATACATCACCAATACCCGATCTGAGATGTGTTTAACCACAGAGAGATCGTGAGCGATAAACACCAGGCTTAAACCGAACTCTTTCTGCAGCTCTTTTAACAGATTTACCACCTGAGCCTGAATAGATACATCTAGCGCAGAGACCGGTTCATCACAAATGATCATTTTGGGTTTTAGGATCAGTGCACGGGCGATACCGATCCGCTGGCACTGCCCGCCGGAAAACTCGTGTGGATAGCGGTTGATAACATTCGGTAACAAGCCAACACGATACATCATCTCTTTAACCTGATCTTTGACTTCCTGTTTGGAAAGCTTGGGATAAAAGGTACGCAGCGGCTCGGCAATTATATCGCCGACATTCATACGCGGGTTTAAAGAGGCTAGGGGATCCTGAAAAATCATCTGAATCTCTTTGCGTTTTAAGCGTAAAGGTTCATTGCCCATTTTGGTCAAATCTTCTCCCAGCCAAACGACATTCCCTGCAGCTGCAGGTACCAAGCCGATAATAGCGCGCGCCAGGGTTGATTTCCCGCAGCCGGATTCACCAACGACACCGAGTGTTTCACCTTCATACAGTTTTAAGCTGACGTCATCAACGGCTTTCAAGGCTGTTGGTTTTGCCCAAGGCAATATCGATTTTGAAGGGATATTAAACTGCACCTTTAAATTCTTTATATCTAAAATTAATTTTTTTTCAACAGACATTACCAAGACTCCCACTCAGAGAAACATGCACGCGATCGGCCTTCTTTAAAGGGGATAAGTTCAGGCGATTCTTTACTACAGTGATCCATCACCCGGTGGCAACGATCCTGATAAGGACAGCCGTGAGGTAAATTGAGCAGGTTAGGCGGGTTACCCGGAATAGTGGGTAAGATATCCCCTTCACTATCAATACGCGGAATGGCTTTTAATAAACCCTCTGTATAAGGATGACTCGGTTGGTAGAAAATCTCATTAACCGTGCCGTACTCCATGGTACGGCCGGCATACATCACCAGTACTTTATCGCAGCTGCCGGCAACCACGCCGAGATCATGGGTGATCATAATAATTGCGGTATTGAACTGATGTTTTAATTCATTAAGCAGTTCCATGATCTGCGCCTGAATGGTGACATCCAGCGCTGTGGTTGGTTCATCAGCAATCAGCAGTTTAGGCCGGCACAACAAAGCCATTGCAATCATCACCCGCTGGCGCATCCCGCCGGAAAACTCATGGGGATACATGTTAATGCGGCTACGCGCCTCCGGTATTTTAACCGCTTCGAGCATTTTTACCGACTCTTCGAAAGCATCCTCTTTGCTCATTTTTTTATGCAGAATCAGCACCTCCATCATCTGTTTGCTGACCTTCATATAAGGATTCAATGAGGTCATCGGATCCTGAAAAATCATTGCAATCTGCTCTGCACGAACTGTATTTAGCTGTTTTTCTGGCAGGTTAAGAATTTCATTGCCTTCAAATTGTGCACTGCCGGAGATAATCCCGTTTTTTGCAAGCAGCCCCATCAGGGCGAATACGGTTTGCGATTTGCCCGATCCTGACTCACCGACTATGCCGAGGGTTTCACCCGGTTCAAGTGAAAAATTCAGATCATTAACTGCGGTTACCATACCGTCCTGGGTAGTAAATTCAACGCGCAGATCTTTGACATTTAATAAACTCATTTTATTTCTTTCCTTTATGCTTATCTGTCTTTCGGATCCAGTGCGTCGCGCAGACCGTCACCGATATAGTTAAAACAGAAAAGTGTCACAACCATAAATGCGGCTGGAAATCCTAATTGCCAGATTGCCACTTCCATTGTTTGCGAGCCTTCCTGTAATAGGGCGCCCCAGCTGGTCATCGGCTCTTGTACACCGAGCCCCAAGAAGCTCAGAAAAGACTCAGTGAGAATCATGCTTGGCACCAGCAAGGTGGAATAAACTGCTACGATGCCCAATACGTTGGGAATGATATGGCGACGGATAATATTCCATTGACTGACCCCGCAGACATGCGCCGCTTCAATAAACTCTTTGCTGCGTAAACTTAAGGTTTGCCCGCGCACAATACGCGCCATATCCAGCCAGGCGATCGCCCCGATGGCAACGAAAATAAGAATAATATTACGGCCAAAGAAGGTCACTAATACAATCACCAGAAACATAAAGGGGATGGAATAGAGAATTTCTAAAATCCGCATCATGGCCCGGTCTAGTTTGCCGCCGATAAAACCGGAGCTGGCACCATAAACGGTACCGATAAGTACGGCAACCAAAGCGCCTAAAACACCGACCATCAATGAAATCCGTCCGCCAATCAAGGTCCGTACAAAGAGATCCCGGCCAAGACTATCGGTACCAAAAAGATGGGTCATGGAAGGTGCCTCATGCAGGGCATACCAATCGGTATCATCAAAGGCAAATTCACTGAACATGGGCACAAAAATAACCGCCAGGGTGATCAGAAACAGTATGACTAAACTGACCATTGCGGCTTTATTGCGCATAAAACGGATGCGTGCGTCCTGCCAGAGACTGCGGCCTTCAATCTCTAAGTTTTCAGCGAATGACTCGATTGCGGCCGAATTTTCTTTATTAGTTAACATTGGATCCGTCCTTTAATAGCGAATTTTTGGATCGACATAAGCGAGCAAAATATCAACGATAGCGTTAAACAGTATGAACAGGAAACCGATCAGGATGGTGACACCCATCACCAGCGAGTAGTCGCGGTTAAAGGCGGCGTTAACAAATAGTTTCCCTATGCCGGGTAAGCCGAAAATGGTTTCGATAACAACAGAGCCGGTGATAATACCGACGAATGCCGGTCCCATGTAGGAGATAACAGGTAACATGGCGGGTTTTAAGGCATGGCGGATAACGATATAAGAGTAGCTTAAGCCTTTTGCCCGCGCGGTGCGGATAAAGTTACTGTTTAAGACTTCAATCATACTGCCGCGGGTGATACGTGCAAAAGTCGCCACGTACATCATCGACATCCCTAATACCGGCAGAACCATATACTGCCAGCCTCCATCCAACCAACCGCCGGCAGGAAACCAGCCTAAATTGATGGAAAAGAGATAAATCAGCACCGGCGCGAGTACAAAAGAGGGCATGACTATACCCAGCATCGCGGTGGACATCACGCTGTAATCCAGCCAGGTATTCTGGCGCAGGGCGGCAATGGTGCCGACGGCGACCCCGAAAATAACTGCAAAGATAAAGGCAAAGGCGCCTATTTTTGCCGAAACCGGTAACGCGGCTGAAACCAGCTCATTAACGGTAAAGTCTTTGTACTTGAATGATGGACCCAGATCACCCTGAATAACATTGCTCAGATAGGTGGTATATTGCTCCATAACGGGTTTATCCAATCCGTATTTAGCATTGATATTTTCCATCACCTGCGGGGGCAGGGTACGTTCACTGGAAAAGGGATTACCGGGCGCGAAGCGCATTAAAAAGAAAGAGACAGTGATCAGTACCAGCATAGTCGGTATAGACTCAAGGACTCTCTTGAGAATGAATTTAAACATGATATTTCTCAGTTTGAGGAGAGGTGAAAATGAAAACCATCAGCAGTTGCCTGTCGATGGTCTCATAGCCTGCTTATTGATTATTCTGCGATGATATACATATCTTTGGAGTAAAGTTTATCTTCTGCATTATTTGCCGCATAACCGCCAACATGCGGATTGACCAAACGTGTTGTAACATATTGGTAAATGGGGGCGATAGGCATATCTTTTGCCAGAAGTGTTTCCTGCGCGTAATAAAGCTCGGTGCGCTCAGCTTCGGAAGTTGATTCCGTTGCACGCTTAACTAGCTCGTCGTACTGCGCGCTTTTATAGTGAATGCCACCCGTGGTATTTTGCCCTTCCATCAATGTGGTAAAGGTGGATGCCTCATTGTAGTCACCACACCAGCCGGCGCGGGCTGCTTCAAATTGACCCTGTTTTTTAGTTTCAAGGTAAGTTTTCCACTCCTGGTTTTCCAGCGTGACATCTACACCCAGGGTTTTCTTCCACATAGAGCCGATTGCCACTGCCAGTTTTTTATGATTTTCGCTGGTGTTGTATAACAAGGAGAATTTAAGCGGATTGGCTTTGTTGTAACCTGCCTCTTCAAGCAGCGCGACAGCTTTTGCATTGCGTTCTTTCTGCGTCATTTTGCCATATTCCGGCAGTTCAGGGCTGAAGCCCGCGACAATTTCCGGTGTCAGGAAGTAAGCCGGTTTTTGTCCCTGACCCAATAAAATATTGGCGACGACATTACGGTCAATGGCATAGGAGACAGCTTTACGGACACGAACATCGTCAAAAGGCGGTTTTTGAGTGTTAAAGTTGTAATAATAGGTACACAGATTACCTTTAATCGCCAGTGATTCCGGATGCTCTTTTTGTAAGCGTTTAAAGTGCTCGTTTGGTACTTCGTTGGTGATATCAAGCTCACCGGATAGGAAGCGGTTCATCTCGGCAACCTGGTTTTCAATCGGCAGGTAGGTGACTTTGGTTAGTACCGTTTTAGCGTTATCCCAATAATATTTATTAGGCGTCATCTCAATGCGTTCATTAACCACCCAATTGCTTACCACAAATGCGCCATTACCGACAAAATTCTCCGGCTTAGTCCATTGCTCGCCATATTTTTCAATCGTTGCCTGATGTACGGCTTTCATTGTCGTGTGGCCCATCATCATCACAAAATAGGGGACTGCGTTATCTAACTGCACTTCAAGGGTATAATCATCCAGGGCTTTTACGCCCAGGGTCGATTTGTCCTTTTTACCGGCGATAATATCAGCGGCATTGCTCATGCTTGTCATTTCGATATACCAGGAATATGGCGATGCGGTAAGGGGATCGACGGCACGTTGGAAACTGTATACAAAATCATGTGCGGTGACAGAATCGCCATTTGACCATTTTGCTTCTTTACGCAGATAGAAAGTGAAGGTTTTATTATCTTTGCTTTCCCAGCGCTCTGCGACACCCGGAATAATTTTACCGTTGCCATCCTGATTGACCAGACCTTCCAATAAGTCGCGGATAACATGGGATTCTGGCACGCCTTCTGTTTTGTGCGGATCAAGTGATGCGACTTCAGTGCCGTTACCACGGACTAATTCCTGTTTAGCCGCTAATTTTACACCGGCAGGTACTTCTGCTGCCATGCTGGTAAAAGAGGTGGCAGCCAGAGACAGGCCGGCAGTTAATAATAATGCCTGAGTAATCTTATTTTTATACATTTATAAACTCCATTGTTGTTTGCCAGGCTACTTGCGGAGAGGGCATTTTTTATGCCGTGCCTATGGCTGATAGTTGAGCGAATCTCAAAATCTGTTTTTCAGTAGCTTGGGTAGAATTCCGGTACGATTTAAAATCCATATTTAAGTCGGACTAATTAGTCTAATCAGTAAGTTATTAAAGAGAAGAGAACAACACCAGATGTTGCTTGAGTGTTGTTGGATAACTACTGAAAGCGGTTACAGTGACAAATCACAGCGCAGATGTAAATAGCAAAAACGTGATATCAGTTTGATTTGAATGATGCAAATCATTGTAATTTCTTTTATTAAAGACGGTAGTTTGTTTTTCATACTCTGCAGTAAGTTACTTTTCAACAGATCAACGTTTTCGAGCATAAAAATGATAGCAAGTGTGGATATTTTGAACTTGCCGGAACATTTTGATTTACGATATTATAATAAACTTATTATCAGCACTTAACAGGCGTAAAATAAAGGTAATAAAATCGTCTATCTTCCTGTAAAATAAGCTGGATTTTTATTAATGCTGGCGGGCTGAAATGGATAATAATTTATTAATAGCAATGCTGCTGATTTTTTGCGGTTCGTTTATTCAAAGTGCAACAGGTTTTGGTCTTGCTGTTGTAGCAGCACCAATTTTAATTCATCTCTCGCCCGAATTTATTCCGGGACCGATAATAATCGTTGCTCTTTTTTTAGCTGTTATTAATGCATTAAAATACCGTGCTAATATCTCCTTCACCGGGCTGAAACAGGCTGTTATCGGTCGTATTCCCGGCACCATTGCCGGCGCTGCACTGCTCTACTATATCGATGTGGCACAACTTTCACTTTTATTGGGGACTGTTGTGTTGATGGCGGTGGTGGTCAGTCTGTTACCGGTTAAGCTGGAGCCCACACCCAGACGTTTATTTTTTGCAGGATTTCTGTCCGGATTTTTTGGCTCCAGCGCAGGCATTGGCGGGCCGCCAATGGCGTTATTAATGCAGCACCAGCAGGCTAATTTAATCCGCGGGAATATGGCCGCATTTTTCGTTGTCGGGGGAGTTATGTCGTTATTAGTGCAGATCCCCATCGGCTATATGACCCTGAGCCATCTGTATTTATCACTCCCTTTATTACCTGCAGGTTACCTCGGTTACCGCGTGGCTTTGCTGGTTGTGGATCGTTTATCACAACAGCTGATCCGCCGTATGTCGCTGCTGTTGTGCACGGTTTCCGGTGCCGGCGCTTTTTACTCAGGTTTGACTTCTTTAGCAGGCAGTTAATTATTCGCATTTTTCATTTATTATTTTTTTAATCACCTTAAGACGCTCACTATGCCAGCCAGTTTATGTTTAATTATTGCCACATTTTTATGGGGAAGTTCATTTGTAGCATTAAAATTTGCCATTGAATTTTATGATCCGACTTTGGTCATTTTTCTAAGAATGCTGATCACATTAATCGTTTCTCTGTTTTTGTGGCGCTGGGTAAAGCGCTGTCGCTATCAGCAGGGAGACTGGAAGTATTTATTGAGTATGTCACTGGCGGAGCCCTGTTTATATTTTTTATTTGAAGGGGGGGCACTGCAGAATACATCCGCATCACAAGCCGGTGTGTTGGTATCATGTTTGCCTATATTAGTGGCGATACTTGCCTTTTATATCTTAAAAGAACATCTTTCCAGAGCCATTCTAGTGGGATTTACACTGTGCATTACCGGCAGTATTTTATTGACGTTAATTTCACCCAGTTCAAGCCAGGCAAGCAATCCGCTGCTGGGTAATTTTCTGGAGTTTTTAGCCATGGTTTGCGCCGCTTATTACTCTGTCAGCCTGAAGTATCTTTCCGGGCGTTATTCCCCCCTGAGTCTGATCGCTCTGCAGGGGGTAAGCGGCACTTTGTTTTTTGCTCCTTTTTTGTTGTTTCACGACTTGCCAACGGTACATCATAGTAGCGCACTGCTTAATATTCTTTATCTGGGGACAGTGGTTACCTTTGGTGGTTACGGGTTATATAATTATGCTCTGGTTAAGGTCTCGGTATTAACGGCAGCGGCTTTTTCCAATTTAATACCTATTTTTTCATTAATGCTTTCTGCCATTATATTAGGGGAACGTCTGAATACAGCCCAGTGGCTGAGCATTGCCATTGTCTTCGCCGGGATCATCGTTAGTCAGCGGCATAAATCTGTTATTTTGCCGGATAATGTTAAGGTGCAACAAGCTTAAAAAGGTAAAGGAAAACAAAAAAGAGGCTAGCCACTGAATGGTTAACCTCTTCAGCTATAGCAGTTGTTATTTGATTTCTATTTTATGAACATCACTCGCTGCTTGTTTTACTTTCGGTGCAGTCAGTTTTAATAACCCGTTAATCACTTCCGCTTTGATCTCATCAGCTTTAATGTTTTTTCCCACATTGATGCTGCGGCTGAAGTAACCGGATCTTCTCTCTTTTCTGATCACATTATCAGTTTCAGATTCTTTTTCTTCATGCACCTTAGCTTCAATAGTCAGTAAACCATCCTGAAGATGGACATTAATATCCTCTTTATCTACACCGGGCAGTTCAGCCACAAATACATAGGAGTCATCTTTGTCGATAATATCGACACGAGGTTCAAAATAACCCTCTTTACCTTTTAGTTTATTAAAGGTAAAAAAATCATCGAAAAAATGTTCAGGGCTGAGCCATTGGTTTCTAGGTACTATGTTCATTATATCCTCCTTAGAAACATTGCCAACAATATGAGAAGGCATCTTTCTCAGTTAAAATATAGATTACATTACGTGATATCGACAGAGTGTTTTGAACGAAATTTGTACATTTATTAGCAAAAAATAATAATAATTTTTGCTTTGAAAATTGAGCGTTGTTTTAGTGGATATTTTTTCGGGCGTTGTGAGGGATTATTTGCTAGTTGGAAAGTTAACCGGAGAGATGCTTTATTTCTCCGGTTTGGCTAGCTTAGCGTTTCTTTCTATTTTTGTTCTTTTCTCTGCGTATTGCGGCAGGGCTGTTTTTTTCTTTCTTGAGTGCCAGCATCTGATTACGTTCCTGAGTTGCCTTGTAACGGCTTTTTTTCAGCGGTTTGTCATTTGCCTGCTCATAGTGTGAAGGTAGCGAGCTGTCCATTTCATAACCCGAATAAACAATACGTTCAAACCTGCGGCCAATTAATGTTTCAATATTATCTAAAAACTGCTCATCTTTCGGGCTGACTAAAGATACCGCCATACCACTTTTACCCGCACGACCGGTACGACCGATACGATGCACATAATCTTCTGCTAAAAACGGCAGGTGGAAATTAACCACGTAAGGTAAGTCCGGAATATCCAGTCCCCGTGCCGCGACGTCCGTTGCTACTAAAACCCGGACACTGCCTTCGGTAAATTTCTCGATCGCTTTATTACGTGCACCCTGGGTTTTATCACCATGACAAACTGCCGCTTTGATTCCGTCAAGCTGCAGTTCTTTGGCTAACAGGTTGGCGCTTTCTTTGGTGCCGGCGAAGACTAACACCTGGCGCCAGTTTTTTACCCCGATTAATTCAGATAAAAGTTCATGCTTACGGGTTTCAGAGACCCAATAAACCTGCTGTTTTACTTTACCGGCTGTCGAATTCTGCGGAGAGATTTCGATGGTCTTCGGGGTGGTTAATAACTGTCTGGCTAATGTTTTCACTTTATTAGAAAACGTAGCGGAAAACATTAAGGTCTGATGTTTTTGTTTAATCACTGCCATCAGTTTCTCTATATCACCCAAAAACCCCATGTCCAGCATACGGTCTGCTTCATCAAGGATCAGGTATTTCACATGAGAAAGATCCACATTACGCAGGGTTAAATGCTCAAGTAGCCGACCGGGTGTCGCGACCAGAAGATCAACACCAGTTTTCAGCATTTTAGTCTGCGTATCCATACTGCGCCCACCGGAAACAACCCCGGATGTTAAGGGTAAAAATTCACTGTATTCTTTTATGTTATTGGCAACCTGCGCAGCCAACTCCCGTGTCGGCGTCAGTATTAAGGCTTTAATGGTGGTATTGGTAGCGGGTTTTACCTGCTCATTACCGGCCAGCATATCCAGAATAGGTAAAGTAAATGCTGCCGTTTTGCCTGTGCCCGTTTGTGCGCTCGCAAGCAGATCCGTCCCGCTGCGGATAATTGGAATTGCCTGCTGCTGAATTGGGGTTAAATTTTTATAACCGCACGCTTTTACCGCTTTTAATAACTCAGCAGACAAACCTATTGCATCAACACTCATTTACATCACCATCTTTTATTTTTGAAATTTTTAATTGGCGGCGAGTATAACAGTTACAGAGTAAAGGGATGTAATAATTAAAAACATTTATTGGTGATTTAGCTGTTTAGGGGGTAGACTTTATATGAGCGATAATGGTTATTATTTGTATTGCCGGGAGTTAAGAGAGTTTATCATGTCAGCGTTGAAAAAAAATGTTAAAAATAAAAAGGAAAAAAAGTCTAAAGAGCAGGATTATTTATCCCTGGTTGAGTCTGCCGCAAAGAAATTTTCAACGGATAAAAGTAATGTGGCTGATTTATCAGAATTCGCTTCAACTCCCTATAAAGATAAACCCTGTGAAAAGTGCAAAGCATTGCGAGGGGGCTTATGTAAATGTGCACTTAAAAAGGTTAAATAAAGTATATTTGAAGGCCCTTATGTGGGATGCAAAAAATATCAGTTACCTCCTATAACAGCCACCACAAAATTAACCTTTGCCGGGCCATACCAATATTCACGTAATCCGGTGTATTTGTCGCTGGCGCTTTTATACCTCGCCGTTACCTTGTGGTTAAATAACCTGTGGTTAATTATTTTATTTATCCCGATCATGTTTTGTATCTGGTGGGCAGTTTCCGACGCGCAGAAATGTATCAGGAAGGGCTACTTAGCGAACAATACAGCAGCTATAAAAACGGGTGCGTCGCTGGCTGTAGCCTTACACTTAATACTTATACTTCAAGATGCCTGACAAAGCATTTTGAAGTAACATGGGTATACCAAAGGCCGTGTAATATAATTCGCCACAAACGTTATTACCCTCTGGTACTCCATTAGGCCATAACCTCGCAGTTTTGATGTCCGATCATCACTTGCATTTCAATCAATTTTTCTCTGCCTTCTCGGTGTTTTCTGTAGAGGGGGATTTTTTACCCTGCCTTTTGAGCAGCGCCTCGTCCCGTGAATTTTCCAGAGCCTGTGACTTCTCACCGCCCTTATTCGGGCGATGCTTCTTGTTTCCTAAGCCGCAACCTGTTCGTGACAGAATTTACGCAAGCCTCCGCAAGCAGTAACGACTTGTCCAGCCGCTTTTAATTTCTGAATACCTTTATCGCGGATATTAAGAGCGGCATTTAAATCCCGATCTATATCCGTAGTTCCGCAGTTTGGACAATCCCATTTACGAA
>NZ_JBFGZY010000127.1:0-12057 GCF_041586535.1 Psychromonas sp.
AATTAACTTTTTTGCTTGGCGACCATAGCATTGTGGTACCACCTGATCCCATTCCGAACTCAGCAGTGAAACGCAATTGCGCCGATGGTAGTGTGGGGTCTCCCCATGTGAGAGTAGGTCATCGCCAAGCGCCCAATTAAAAAACCCCAGAAAGCTTTGCTTCCTGGGGTTTTTTATTTGACCTGCTTTTTGCTCTGACCTGCTCTCGCATGGGGAAAGGTTAAGAGTACCAACGCAGTTGGGTTCAGATCATGTAGAGTAGGGCGAAGTGGTGCGATAGCACCGTGTCACGAGCGGGTGAGTTCTGCGAACCCTGTCCCATCGCCAAGCGCCCAATTAAACAAACCCAGTAGGTCTTTTCTTACTGGGTTTTTTTAATTCTGACGATTTATGACCTACTCGAGAGTAGGGAGGCGAATTTTGCGCCAGCAAAGGTTTATGAGCGGGCTAAGCTCTGCGTGCCCTGGTTGTTTGCCGACAGCACCGTGTCACGAGCGGAGGTGCTCTGCACCTCCTGTTCCATCGCCGGTGCCTCGCCAAGGCAGGCTAAAGGCCACGCCCCATAAGCGCTATGTCAGCAGGGATTTTTTCGTTTAAGCGCTTGTCGCGATGGCCAACTTGAAAGTAGGGCGGCGAATTTTACGCCAGCAAAGTGTCATGAGGGAATCGCTCTGCGAGCCCTGTCCCATCGCCCCATATACACAATTCTCGCACAACCAATGCTGGCTGAACCTGGCGTATTATATACCTGCCTTTCCACACCTATCTGTAAAAAGTGAATGTAGCCTATACTTGTTGATAATTTATATTTTTACTATAAGAGGAAATGGCTATGAAATTTAAAAAATCCTTACTCGCCAGCGCTGTCATTGCATTTTCACTCATGCCTTTTGGTGCTGTACAAGCTAAAACGACTACTTTAGAAAGCGTTAAGGGGATGTCGGAAATCAAACTTGATGGTATGGCAGACGCTGCCTGGGAAAAAGCGCCAAGTATTAAAGTTAAAATTGACAAACTACCTTATAAACCAAATAACGGCTATGAAGGGATTAAAAAAACAACAGTGGAAATGAAATCACTTTATGATGATGAATATATTTATTTCTTAATGCGTTATGAAGATCCGACCGAAAGCCTGGACCGCTTTCCATGGATGAAACAAGCTGACGGTAGCTGGAAGCAGTTGGAAAATAAGGATGACACCGGTCATGATAATACCTATTACGAAGATAAGGTCGCTATTCTGTGGGATATAAATACGGAAGATTTCGCAGAAAAAGGGTGTAATGCGGCCTGTCACCGTGCCAGCGATGGAAAAATTAATGGTTTCGAAAGTAAATCTCCTGCGCGTAAATACACTAAAGCAGGTCAGACGATTGATATGTGGCACTGGAAAGGTGTTCGTACCGCTGTCAATAATCAGATAGATGATCAATTTATAGATAGTACTTCAGATCCAAGAGAAAACAGCAATTGGGGCCGTAAGGGCGATCATAAAACGGGGGGCGGTTACGTCAATAATATTGATGATCAAAAACAGCCTGCGTTTGTCTCTTCAGCTCCAAGTGAAGATGCTGTTGCTATTTTAGATTCTGAAAAGCAGCCATTCACAGCCGACTACAATAAAACCACACGAATTCCCGGGATTGTTACGCAGCCATTTACAGGTTCCCGTGGTGATATTGATACAGTTGCGGTTTGGAAAGATGGAGTCTGGACACTTGAAATTAAGCGTAAACTGGTCACAACAGGTGAACAAGCTGCAATTGAGGATGTTCAATTTAATGATATGAGCAAGGTATATCCATTTGGCATTGGTGTATTTGATAACTCGCAGATAAATCATCTTTACCATCGTGGAGTATTAAATCTTATCTTTAAATAAAATAGTTAACTAACCGGTTGTTTAACACAGCCGGTTAGTCACAATGATTGATACAAAACCTGCGAAAAATAAAGTGACCTTTAGATAAGCAAGAGTTGCCAGCGTATCTGAAATGATTAAGTTAATCCGTGCAATATAACTCTCAATGTATAAAGAGGATGTATGAGGATATTACGGTGGTTATTTTTTTTCATCTTATGCTTATCGGGCTTCGTTAATAGTAATGATTCCCCCCCTGAGGTTAATGCTCAGATACCCGACATCGATTTTGCGAAACAAGTGAGCAATGCAGATCAGATGGAGCAACTACTTAAAGAGAATAAACGTTGTATCCGTTGCCACAAGGTTGCACGAAAATTAAAAAATATTGCTGCTGTGAAAATGTTGGGTGCACACGCCAGTGAAAAATTTGTCGATAATTGTAGCGCATGCCATGGCAATAAGGGAAAACACCCGAAAGAAGATTTCACTATTATCAGTTATGCAGATAATACGCATACGCCATTAGCCCTGCAAAATAGTAAATGTATGACCTGTCATACATCCTTGCAACTGCGTAACGCTGAATGGACTCATGATGTACATTATAAAAAAATAAGCTGTGCGGCCTGCCATCAACTGCACGAAGCAGAAGATCCGATGACCAATATCAAGCGTAAATCCCGGATAACACTTTGTGTCGATTGCCATATTGCGATCAATGAGTTACGAGGAGATCAGTGATGGATTATTCGCGAAGAAAATTCTTAGCCGGCCTGGGGGCGACTACCATGTTCGCCACTGCGGGAGTTGCCGGTACATCGGTTGTACAGACGCTGGTCATTGAAGGTAAACGTTATGCAATGATCCACGATGAAACGCTTTGTATTGGTTGTGACGCATGTGTGGATGCCTGCCGGGAAACGAATAATGTCCCGGCAGGTGTTACACGCCTGGAGATTATTCGTAGTGAGCCGCGGGGGGAATTTCCCGATGCTGATTACAAGTTCTTTAGAAAATCCTGCCAGCATTGTGAAGATGCACCCTGTGTTGATGTTTGCCCGACCGGTGCATCTTTTATTGATAAAAAAACCGGTATTGTAGATGTCAATGCGGATCGCTGTATAGGGTGCATGTACTGCATCGCCGCGTGCCCCTATAAAGTGCGTTATATTGATCCTGTTACCAAAGCGGCGGATAAATGTAATTTTTGCCGCGATACTAATCTTGCAAAAGGGCAATTACCAGCCTGTGTGCAATCCTGTCCGCAGCAGGCACTGGTGTTCGGAGATTTGAATGATCCTGATAGTGAGATTGTTAAAACGCTACAGCAAAAAACAGTCTACCGTTATAAAAAATCTCTGGGCACCAAACCCAAAATGTTTAGAGTGCCGGATCTGAAAGGAGAGATTGAGTTATGAGGGAAAGTTTACAGCATGCCTTCCATTTCGACTCCCTTGTATGGCACTGGCCAATCGCAATTTATCTGTTTGTTCTGGGTATCTCTTCGGGAGCGATGTGTTTAGCTTTGCTTGTTAAGTGGAAGCTGCCCGCATCACAACAGGCGGCAAAAAATCCTCTGATCATAGCGGCCGCCATTCTTGTGCCCAGCATGATTATTTTTGGTCTGCTTATTCTGATTTTCGATTTGACTAAACCCCTGCATTTTTGGAAGGTAATTGTTTATCAGTTTGCCAATCCGGCATCCGTAATGGGGCGCGGTGTCACCTTGTTTATCGCCTATCAAGTGGCGACATTTGCGTGGATCGCCTGGGTATTTAAAGAGGAGCTGCATAGACTGTTGCAACGTTTTATGCCCTGGGTACTGAAAATACCGGGTATTTTCCGGTTATGGGATTTTATTGGTAAGGTCGAGAAACAGCTGGAATTTGTGATTGTTATTCTTGCTCTTTTACTTGGGGTATATACCGGTTTTTTGCTTTCTGCTTTAACCGCGTATCCTTTACTGAATCAACCGGTTTTACCTTTACTTTTTTTAGCCTCGGGCTTGTCATCAGGTATAGCGGCAACAATTCTTCTGGCAACAACCTTTTTCTCTGCACATGCAAATACCCCCGGCATGGCTTTAAGCCACCGTCTGGAACCACCTGTCATTTGCTCTGAATTATTACTATTAGTGATACTTATTATCGGCATGAAATTCGGTGGAGAAATGGATAAAGTTGCTATTGCAGCCGCCATTTCAGGAGGCTTTTGGGCAAATTTATTTTGGATTGGGGTTATCGCAATAGGCATTATTTTACCCCTGCTGATGAATCAAATTGCTCCTTTGAGAGTTAAGCACAGAAAGGCTTTTATATTAAGCAGCGCGATACTGACTCTGGCGGGAGTGATGTTTTTAAGGATGTTTATTCTTTATGCCGGGCAGATGACCCCGGCCTAAAAGGTCCTCATGTTGCGCCTTGAACTGGTCTCCGAGCCCGTGCCTGACAAAGCATTTTGAACTAACATGGGTATATAAGCTGAACATGTTGATCTATAGGAGCATTATTATGAAGTTGATAAAAAGCTTATTACTCGGTTTTGTACTTTGCTGCGTGGGCGTTGCCAGGGCCGATGAACTGCCTAATCCGGGTCAGGATAATCTGGCTAATTTTCATCTTAAAGATGAAGACTGTGCTGGGGCTTGCCATGAAAAAGAAGCCCCATCAGATGATCTGGAGTTTGAACGAAGCAGTTGTATTGAATGCCATGATGAGTATGGTCTGCTGGAAGGGAAATGGCATAATATAAAACATCGTAACGATCAAGATATGGCTTGTACAGAATGCCATATTCCTCATGAAAAAACGGATCCTAAAGAGTTTTGTGGAGACTGTCACGATGATGATCACGCAGCATTTGATCCCTTATTCAAAGAGACAATCCTGGAGAAAAATAGCGGAAAGTTTTTAAAAGAAAAATGATCTATACATTCATATATGGCTATGCGCTCTGTGGATAGCCTAACTACTGCTCTTCAGCATTGTGCAGCGAAGCATTCTTTTAAATTATGTATATTAAAAATTATCCCCCTTGCACAAGTTTAATTAATAGTTAAAATGCCTCTTTTTTCAAAGCCGGTTTTTGTAATAGACTAATGTACAAACTCCCGACTCCCTAAACATAAAGCTTCGCCAATAAGGCAATAATATGAAAGAGCTGCAGACAGACAGTGTCAATTCTCTACCGCAAAAATGGCAGGCAGCAGAAAAAGCAGCCTGGTTTAAAAAACAAAAAATTCAGCGTTCGTATCAGCATGATGTAACTAACAGACTGACCGATTTGCCGGAATATTTCATTGTTGAGCAGTATGGTGAACTTTGTTATCCGCCACATAAGTACCCGCTTTACACTGTGAAGCCTCGTATCTGGGATGCAAATAAAGCGACTATTTTAATAACAGGTGGTGTCCATGGCTACGAAACCAGTGGTGTACTTGGTGCCCTGTCTTTTATTGAAAAATACTCCCGGCAGTACGCGCAGCGATTTAATATTGTTGTCGCTCCCTGCGTCAGTCCATGGGGATATGAAACCATTAACCGCTGGAATGCCGATACGGTCGACCCTAATCGCTCCTTTTATCAGCCCAGTCCAGCTCAGGAAGCTGCATTGTTAATGGACTATGTTGAAAAACTTGATGCCGATTTTATTGCCCATATTGATCTGCATGAAACCACAGACACGGATAATACAGAATTCAGACCGGCGTTAGCTGCCAGAGATGCAAAGGTTCAACCTCTATGGGCTATTCCCGATGGGTTTTATCTGGTAGGAGATGAGGAGAACTCAAAGCCCGATTTCCAGCGTGCAATTATTGATTCGGTAAAAAAAGTCACGCATATTGCGCCGGCTGATAGCAACGGAAAGATTATTGGTGAGCCCATTTCCCAACATGGTGTGATCAATTACGCGGCGAAAAAGTTAGGGCTTTGCTGCGCTTTTAGCAACGCTTTATATTCGACGACCACAGAGGTTTATCCGGATAGTCCGAAGGTGACGGCTGAAGAGTGTATCCATGCACAGGTTGCTGCGATAACAGGCGGGCTTGACTATCTTATTAATAACAACCTCGTATGATCAGAGGCAATAGATACCCAAGCTATCTCAATGTGCAAGAATCAGCATATTGAAGTAGTTTGAGTATAAACCGAACAAGCAGAATAAAGAGAGCGCTTTTATGTGAATAGCTTTTTAATTTAGATTCAACGCGTGTTTTTTAATCTGCGACCATAAGGTCCTAACCCTATTTAACAAAAAGGATTAATTCAATGACCCCTGAATTATTTTTTATTTACGACTCCCATTGCCCGTGGAGCTACGCAAGTACTGCATTAGTTAATGAAATTGAAAAATCATACCCTGAAATGGTCATCCATTTATGGCATTGTGCTCACTACGATGGCACTGACAGCGTAGGTCACGTGCATGTGGATAGCGTGGCAAAACAAAGTGGCGCAAAATTTGGCAAAGAATATATTCGTTATGCAGACAGTCCTAAAAATTCGACTATGGCAGCTAATTTGATGGCCTGGCTGCAAAACAAACAGCCGGAGAAGGCATTAACTGTCTTAAATGCGTTACAAGCTGCGCACTTTATCGAAGGTAATCCTTTAACCAACAAGCATGATTTTAATCATATTATCGAGCGCTTTAAGTTATCGCCACCGAATAAAATCTTCAAAGAGGAATTAAGTGGCGAAGCGCAATACACTTTGTCTGATATTAATGAAGTGCAGGAGTTTATGAATACCACAGCTTTCCCTGCTTTGTTACTTACGGCGGGTGATAACGCTGTGTTATTAAATCACTCATTATATTTACAAAAACCGCAAACGATTGTGCAGGCTGTAAAAGAAGTGTTAGCCCAATAAAAAGTCGTTTGTATGTTAATAATAAGCCCTTTGAGCCTTACAATTTTATTGCAGGGCTTTTTTATGGCTAACATAAAAAGGATAAGAATCATTCATGATTAATTCAGTGATTCAAAAATTTCAAACAGTTTTTTTAGATCAGGAACTGGCTACGGGAATTGCCGTTATGCTGATGTTATTTTCCCTGATAATGATCTCGGCGATAGCCAATTATATTACCAAGAAAGTAATAATCGGGTTGATCAAAAAGTTTATCTACAAGAGCAAAAGTCATTGGGACAATATCTTTTATGACAGCCATGTATTCACCCGTTTATCCCATTTTGTACCTATTATGGTCTTTAGTGTTGGTGCAAAAATAATATTTACCGAGCAGGACTATCCGCTGTTGCTGGCAAATATTAATAAGTTTACTTCGCTGTATTTTATTGTTGTGTTTGCGCTTGTTATTCATAGTCTGCTGTCTGCATTGAATGGGGTTTACCGCACCTACAAAATGTCCAAGTTACGGCCGATCAACAGCTATATCCAAGTCCTGAAAATTATTCTGTGGATTTTTGCCGCGGTCGCCAGCGTCTCGATTCTGCTGAACAAGGATCTCTGGGCACTATTTCTGGGCATGGGTGGCATGATGGCGATTGTCATGCTGGTATTTAAAGACTCCATTCTTGGGCTTGTAGCCGGCGTACAGATTACGGCAAACGATATGTTAAGGCTCGATGACTGGCTGGAGATGCCGAGTCGCGGTGCCGATGGTGACGTTATTGATATCACACTCAATACGGTTAAAGTCAGAAACTGGGATAAGACTATTACAACCATTCCAACCCATGTTCTGATTACTGAATCATTTAAAAATTGGCGGGGAATGTCAGAATCTGGCGGGCGGCGGATAAAACGTTCTATCTCGATTGATATGACGTCGGTGAAATTCTGTGACCAGGAAATGCTGGAGTCGTTGACGAAAATTGAGCTTCTTAAGGATTATTTGGATCATAAACTACAAGAGATAGATGTTTATAACAAGGAATCCGTGAGTAATTTAAGCCATCTGGTTAACGGTAGAAGGCTCACTAATATAGGCACATTTCGGGCGTATCTCTGTGCCTATTTGAAAAACAACCCTAAAATTCACAAAGAGTTAACTCTTATGGTAAGGCAGTTAGCACCCTGTGCTACCGGGATACCTATTGAAGTTTACGTTTTCAGTAATGATCAAAATTGGACTAATTACGAGAGTATTCAGGCGGATATTTTTGATCATATATTAGCTGTTATTCCCGAATTTGGATTGCGCGTTTTCCAAAATCCAATCGGCTCTGATTTTACAACGGCCTTAGCTCGTTGAGCTAACTAAACAATGGATAACAACGCCATAACAGTATGGCGTTGTTATTAAGTTATCTTTTTCCGCTCTGGTTGCGCTGTCTGTTATTTATCAACTGACCAAGTATCTATTTTAACTCACCTTTTTTATCAACATGTTTCCTGCCGTTTTTACGTTACAGCCCGCATTTCACTGTACCTTTATCTTAAAAGTTGGTCATTTAAAAAAGCCGATCCGAATACCGTTTTGCGTTTTTTCTGATAGGGATCATACTCAACAGATAGACAAATATTTAATACTACTGCGCATAATTAATTGACCGATAGTAGGGCGCGTTTTACGCACCACATAATGCAGCTTATCAGATTATTTTCCTGATTTTATAGTTGCTTAAGTTACATGGTATGCACCCTATAAATGAGTTCACATGATAAAGCGGATTGGCATAACTGATAACTTGTTTAAAAATCATAAAAAATGAAAGCATGCATCATTTGAGATCCTGTTTTAGAAAGGGGATGACAGAGGTGTAATGTAAGGAAAGCTGAAGGCTTAGGTAAAAGAAAAGAGAAAACATTTTGTCTGTCCGTTGAGCTATGCATCTTTTTTCTGAGGAGATAATGTATTCCGGTATTTCCTGCATTTAATAGCCTTGTTTTTCTGCTTAACAGCTAAGAGGCAAATATTATGGAAAAATATGTTTATTCATTTACCCAAGGTCAGGCAGACGGTGATCGTTCGCAGCGTGAGTTACTCGGTGGAAAGGGGGCCAATCTTGCTGAAATGGCTTCGATTGGTCTTCCCGTCCCCTCTGGATTTACGCTAACCACCGAAGTCTGTAAAGCTTTTTATCAGCATCAGCGGAATTATCCGGAAGGGGTAGACGGGCAGGTAAATGCCGCCCTGAAGAGTCTTGAGCAGCAGATGGGCAAAGGTTTTGGCGATCCGCTTAATCCGCTTTTATTATCAGTGCGTTCCGGAGCGCCGGCGTCGATGCCGGGTATGATGGACACTGTGCTTAATCTTGGACTCAATGATCAAACTGTGCAGGGGCTTATCAACCGAAGCAAGGATCCGCGCTTTGCTTATGATTCCTATCGGCGTTTTATCCAAATGTACGCGAATGTGGTAAAAGGGGTAGACGGTGATATTTTTGAAGAATTATTGGAGGGGAAAAAACGTATCCGTGGTGTGGAGTACGATAATCAGTTGAGTGTCGAAGAGCTGCAGCAGTTAGTTGGCGAATTCAAAGACAGTTACCAAAGAGAGCTTGGCAGTGTTTTTCCGGATGATCCGCAGCAGCAGCTCTGGGAAGCGATTAGTGCAGTGTTCGGTTCATGGATGAATCAGCGTGCTGTGACCTATCGCAAGCTGAATAATATTCCCTCCCATTGGGGGACAGCTGTTAATGTCCAGGCAATGGTATTTGGCAATATGGGGGAAGATTGCGCGACCGGTGTAGCATTCACGCGGGATCCCTCTACGGGCGAAAATTATTTTTATGGAGAATACTTGGTTAACGCTCAGGGGGAAGATGTGGTTGCCGGTATTCGCACTCCGCAACCCCTTAACAAGGTCAAATATAAACAGGGTGATTTGCCCGCAATGGCCGATGTGATGCCTGAATGTTACGCCCAACTGTTAGATAACCGCAGTACGCTGGAAAGACATTTCCATGAAATGCAGGATATTGAGTTTACTATCGAGTCCGGCAAACTTTATATGTTACAAACCCGTACCGGTAAAAGGACTGCTCAGGCCGCAATCAGAATTGCCGTGGAGATGGTTGACGAAGGACTGATCAACGAGCAGGAGGCGGTTTTAAGAGTGCAGCCGCAACAACTTGAGCAGTTACTGCATCCTTCCATTGATCCCGCTGCGCAGAAAAATATTATCGGTAAGGGGTTGCCCGCATCCCCCGGTGCCTGCAGCGGTAAAGTGGTATTTAATGCCGACGAAGCTGAACAGCGGAACAGGCTGAAAGAGAAAGTGATTCTAGTGCGTATTGAAACCAGCCCGGAAGATATTCACGGTATGAATGCGGCACAGGGCATTCTTACCTCCCGCGGCGGGATGACCTCGCACGCGGCGGTTGTCGCCCGGGGAATGGGGAAAAGCTGCGTGGCAGGATGCGGTGATCTGCATATTGATTATGAAAAACAGGTAATGGTGACCAAGTCCGGTTTTACCATCAAGCGCGGGGATATTATTACTCTTGATGGTGGGAGCGGCGAAGTGATCCTCGGTGACGTGCCGAAGGTGCAGCCGGCCGTCAGTGGTGATTTTGGCAGATTAATGACCTGGGCTGACCAATTCCGCACGCTTCAGGTAAGAGCCAATGCTGATACTCCGCACGATGCGCAGGTTGCCCGGGAATTCGGCGCAGAGGGTATTGGTTTGTGTCGCACCGAACATATGTTTTTCGATGTTAAACGGATACAAGCAGTGCGGGAGATGATTGTCTCAGAGGATCAGCAGGGCCGTAAAAGGGCGCTGGAAAAAATAATGCCGATGCAGAAAAATGACTTTATCGGACTATTCCGTGAGATGAAAGGATTACCCGTCACGATCCGCTTACTGGATCCGCCATTACATGAGTTTTTACCGCAAAATGACGATGATATTGCGGATCTCGCTGCCGTCGCCGGCATTCGTTTTTCCGAGGTGAAAGAACATGTGCAGGAACTGCATGAGTTTAATCCGATGCTTGGTCACCGTGGCTGCCGCCTTGGTCTGACCTATCCTGAGATCTACGATATGCAAGTTAGTGCGATTATGGAAGCGGCATGTGAACTGGTTAAAAATGAACATTTTGACATTGTGCCGGAAATTATGATCCCGCTTGTTGCTGATGTTAATGAGTTAAAGGTGTTACGCGAAAATGTGCTGCACATTGCGGAACGGGTAATGAACCGTTATGGCGTTAAAGTCGATTATCAAATTGGTACTATGATCGAATTGCCCCGGGCGGCGTTACTGGCAGATATCATTGCCCGGGAAGCTGACTTTTTCTCTTTTGGCACCAATGATCTTACTCAGACTACCTATGGTTTGTCGCGTGACGATGCCGGACGTTTCTTACCTTATTATGTTGAGAAGGGATTATTTACAGGCGATCCCTTTGTTAAGCTGGATCGTGCCGGTGTCGGCCAATTAGTGAAAATGGGCACAGAGAAAGGCCGTCAGACTCGACCCGATTTAAAAGTCGGGATCTGTGGTGAGCATGGCGGAGAGCCTTCAAGTGTTGAGTTTTGCCATCAGGTTGGGCTTAACTATGTTTCCTGTTCGCCATACCGGGTACCTATTGCCCGTCTGGCTGCATCTCATGCGGCCTTAGGGCATGAACAGATTGGTGATTAACAAGATAAAGATAAATTGTCGGGCAGGGCATTGCCCAGTCCGGCTTTAGACCGGTAACTTCTCTGTTGTGGATGGGATTATTGCTGGTGGCTTCAACTTTTTTTACTGAGGTGGTGCAAAATATATTTTAAGATTATTTACAACAGCGTCTACCGTGGTTGAACTTGATCGCAGCTGATAACTGCTTTCCTCTATTTGATTCAGGTTATGGTGTGATGTTGTAACTTCATTGTATTTACTCAATAAAAAGGTGGCTATTTTGTAGTTTTTATTGAAAATTTACGATAAATATTGCACACCTGGAACTATTTACACGTCTGATTGCAGGCCTGCGCGTTAATCTAATATCAACTGCTAGCTTTGATTGAGATCCAAAAATGAATATTGAACACCTGAAACTATTTGTACGTCTGGCCGCAACACATAACATCAGCCAGGCCGGACAAGAACTGGGATTATCCCCTGCGGTGGCGAGCGCACATATAAGTAAATCGAACCCTTGTTGACGAAAACCAAGCAATAATCGTAGAGACTCTGAAATCAGCCAATATGATGAAAAACCGCAAGCTGGCAAAGCATATTGCAGATGCAAGCTGGAACAGCTTTGTTAATAAGCTGGAATACAAGGCGAA
>NZ_JBFGZY010000128.1:0-12045 GCF_041586535.1 Psychromonas sp.
CGAAACCGTTGCATTGGCAAAAGCGGTAAAACTACACACTGAGAGTCGTACTTTCTTATATGGTAACAAGACGGTTATTTTCCGTTAAACCAATACAAGGTGAACGGCGCTTTTTGCTGTTTTTGTTAAAAATAGACACGGCAAAGCGCTGCTCTAAGTGGTCACCTATAAATTGTACGGTACTTTCAGCTCGCCGCTATCGCCGGTGTTGCAGTTTTCGCTCTGGCGGTGGAAAAGTAACTAAAAAAGGTGTCTCGATCCATCCAGCGTGTACCTGACCGTAATGTAAATGTTTAAATACGAGATTACCATATAGCAAAGGGATAACTATGACAGCAAAGCATATTGATGGAAAACTTATTTCAAAAACCGTTCGTTCAGAGGTAGCTGCACGGGTCAAATCTCGCTCTGATGCGGGCCTACCCGTACCGGGACTGGCTGTTGTTTTAGTCGGGCATGATCCTGCCTCTCAGGTTTATGTACAGAACAAGCGTAAAGCTTGTGATGAAGTCGGGTTTCTATCTAAATCATTTGACCTGGCGGAGACAACAACAGAAGAAGAGTTACTTGACCTGATAGACAAGCTTAACCTGGACCATGAAATAAACGGTATTCTGGTACAACTCCCTTTACCGGCAGGTATTGATACAACTAAAGTACTGGAACGGATCTTACCGGAAAAAGATGTCGATGGCTTTCATCCGCATAATGTTGGTCGTCTATGCCAGCGTATACCCAAACTTCGCGCCTGCACACCAAAGGGAGTGATGACGCTGCTGGAGCGTTATAATATTAAGCTACTGGGCAAAAACGCTGTCATCGTTGGCGCATCGAATATAGTCGGCCGCCCAATGACTTTGGAATTGCTACTAGCGGGTTGTACCACGACTACCTGTCACCGATTCACCAAGGATCTGCAGGCATTTATAGGTCAGGCGGATATACTGGTCGTTGCCGTTGGTAAACCCGGTTTTATCCCGGGAGAGTGGATCAAAGAAGGCGCAGTTGTGATCGATGTCGGCATCAATCGACTGGCGTCAGGTAAGCTCGCTGGCGATGTCGAATTTGACGTTGCAAAAGAAAGAGCTAGCTTTATTACGCCAGTGCCCGGTGGCGTCGGTCCGATGACAGTTGCCACCCTTATAGAAAATACAATGTTCGCTTGCGAACAGTACGACAATATGAAGTGATTTCACTCATCCCGAAACATAAGCGGCACCACACCAAGTAACAAAAGCTTCAAATCTGCAGCTTTTATTACTTGGTCTTACTTATACCAATTCCACTAACTACCTGATAAATCCTACAGGCTAAAATGAACCACTTCTGCGTTAGAAATTTTACAAAGGAAACAACAACTTACTGCAACCTCCACCTTGAATTGATTTATTTTTTCTCGGTAATATTTGATCACAAACTTAATAAGTTTGGTGTGAAATACCTTTCACAAATCGGCTATGAAAGTTTACGAAAAATCAACTATCCGCACAGCTTTTACACATAAATTTCAATAAGTTATACAAACACCAGACTGCTGACCAAAAAACGGCCTATTCAGCCCAGAAATTTGTTCCATATCGCGATAATATTATCCCTTTCCAAAATAAATTGTTCGGCACTGATAATGCGCTCTTTTTTATTCAAACTTAATCGATGCGCTTCATCACGTAATGCACAATAGGCCCCGATTAACGCTTTTTCTTCTTCCGCGGTTAATAACCCCAACCGCCGGCAGGTTTCAAAAATACGTAAATTATCGGACCATTTACACAACTCCCGATCACAGCGGCAGGCATGCGCCAAGACCAGATATTGGGCAATAAATTCGATATCAACCATGCCACCCGGCGAGTGTTTTAAATCAAACTCCCCCTCTTTGGCCCTATTCAAGTGCCTGCGCATTTTACTGCGCATCTCCATAACATCGGTTGCCAGGCAAGTATTATTTCGAGCTTGTATTAACGCGCTTTCCCTTGCTTCATTAAATTCAGCTAAAATCTGCTCATCAAAAAAAACCGCTCTGGCACGTACCAATGCCTGATGCTCCCATGTCCAGGCATCATTCTGTAAATATTTTTTGTAACTTGCCACACTTGACACCAAAACGCCGGAATCACCCGACGGGCGCAGGCGCATATCTACCTCATACAGAATTCCGGAGTTGGTGCGTGCATTAAAGATATGAATAATACGTTGTGCGAGACGAAAATAAAAAAGCTGATTATCTATTTTACGCACTCCGTTTGTTTCTCCCCGGATATTTGTGTCGTGCAAAAAGACCAGATCCAGGTCAGAGTCATAACCTAACTCGATACCTCCCATTTTACCGTAACCAATCACCGCAAAACCTTTACGTTCGGAATCGGCAACATTGCTCGGTAAACCAAATTTTTCAACCAGTTGCAGCCAGGCGATTTGCACCACATAATCGAGTATAGCTTCACTTAAATAAGTCAGGTGATCACTGACCTCGGGTAACTTAATCGAGCCTTCAATATCCGCGGCAGCAATATAAAGAAATTGGATTTGTTTAAACTGACGCAATGCATCCATCTGCTGCTCCATATCCTCTTCAGGAATACGCAGCATAAACTGCTGTAACTCAGTTTTGTAATCACACAATTTGGTTGGTTGATAAAGCTGCTGGGGATCCAATAGCTCATCCAGTAAAATAGGATAGCGGGCCAGTTGCGCAGCGACTCTCGGACTGCTATTGCATAACTTTAAAAGCTGTTTTAATGCACCGTTATTTTCATTTAATAATTCTAAATAAGCAGTGCGGCTGAGGATCGCCAATAACAACTCTTTGAGACGATGAAGTAACTCAACGGGGTGACCATAATGGCAAATTAGCGCAATCATTTGCGGCATCAATTTATCCAGGGTAGTTTGTCCGCGCGTCCCAATCGGGCGTTTTTTCAGATCTTCCTTGAAAACAACTAATGCACTGGCCAATTCACCTGCAAGTGGCTCATCCAGTCCCTTTCCAGATAACAGTTTGATTACCTCCTGCTGACTTAACTGCAGAGTCCACAGTTCAGATAAAGCCTGATCGGTTTTTTCCTGTGCCTCCTGTTTATCATCTTCGCCCACAACCCAGCTGAATTCATTGTGAATATTAGCCATAATCTGCTGTAATTCTTGATAAAAATCCGGCCATGTCGGATAGCCCATCACCGTAATTAAGCGACATTTATCAAGCTCGTTAACAGGTAGAGTCTGGGTTTGTTTATCACCTATCTGCTGCAGAATATTTTCTACACGGCGTAAAAACTGATATGAATCAAGCAGGTTTTGCACACGCTCCGGAGGTAACTCCCCCATCTTCGTCAACACTTTTAAGGTTTCCTGCAACCCTTTACACTGCAGTTCAGGTCTACGGCCGCCACGAATTAATTGAAAGGCCTGCGCGACAAATTCAACCTCGCGAATTCCCCCTTTACCAAGCTTAATATTATCTTTAAGCCCTTTACGGCGTACCTCGGCACTGATCATCGCTTTCATTTGACGCAGTGACTCAATGGCGCTGAAATCGATATAACGGCGATAAACAAAAGGTTTTAATAATAGTTCAAGCGCCTTTTTGTAATCTCCCTCCTCACCAATCACCCGCGCTTTAACCATAGCATAGCGCTCCCAGTCTCGACCGTGACTTTGATAATAATCTTCGACGGATGCAAAAGTCGTTACCAGAGGACCGGATTCGCCAAATGGACGTAAACGCATATCAACTCGGTAGACAAAGCCGTCACTGGTAATTTGATGTAATGCGGCAATAAGACGCTGGCCGAGTTTGATAAAAAATGTCTGATTATCAATAGGCCGCCGCCCGCCCTGGGTTTCGCCACGTTCAGGGTAAGCGAAAATCAGATCAATATCAGATGAGAAATTTAACTCCCGACCGCCCAGTTTACCCATCGCAAAGATAAACATAGATTGTCTTACGCCTGCCTGATTGATCGGGGTGCCCTGCTCGGTGCATTGTTTGTTATACAACCAGCACATGCTTTTTAAAATTAATTCATCAGCCAGGTATGAGGTATGCTCAAGACTTTCCGCCAGGCTGGCTTTACCGAGCAACTCCCGCCAGGCGATCACCACCATATGTTTACGGCGGAACAAGCGCAGTACTTTATATAATGTCACTTCATCGCTAACTGCGGAGAGTACTTTCCTTAACTCATTGGAAATTTCTGCTTTACGCTGCGTTGAATTGAGTAAGTTACTGTCCAGTAAATCCTTTAATAATGCCGGCTGTTTGATTAAGGAGTCGGCAATAAAGTCGCTTAATCCCAGAACCTTTAGCAACTCAGCCTTCTCTGACGGCTTAAGGAATGCCAACTCCAGCCGCTCGTTGAGATGGTGAAAATGGCGCAGTGCGGCATCGTTTAATAAGGACATAGATCTCACCTGTAAAGAGAAACAATAATTAATACTAAAGATTACAACTAAATTAACGATTATGTGAAAAATCTCACGAATAAATGTCTTCTATTCAGTAAAGATAGTAACCCGCTAAACCGTTGTGCGAAAAACTTCACTGATATACCCAAACTACTTAAAGATGCAACGCATTCTGTGAAGCGTAAAGTTAAATTCTCCTGTTATACCAATCAGACTAATTATCTGATCATTTAATTAATCCAATTGGTATTACAGCAAAAGCAGCTGAATCAACAGCTTTGCTGTTGAAAAAAAACAACTAAACAAGCAATAATGGGTAAATTTTTCAGTAGCATAGCAACTTGTTGCTCGAAAAATAAGATGCTAAAAGAGGCACAGATAAAAATATATTCTATAAATAAATCCCGAATCGCTTGACATATAATGACAAGCAACCTAAATTAACTGGCAAACGGACATTAAATGTCACCCCCTATTAAGGAGCATTATGAATATTCACCAAATTGCGACCCACCTTAATCAGCTTGATGATAAGAGTGAAACTGGCTTTAATTTTGACTGTACACCCATTAATGGTGACATTGATGTTTTACAAGTTGAAGTTGTGGGACGGGAAGAGATTCCTATCTTCATCTCAATTAGTGATAACCAGATTCTTTGTATCGCTTACCTGTGGGGCGAAAACGAGGTGCAACCAGAATTGAGAAACAATATGATGGAAGCAATGCTGGAAATGAATATTCCGATGCCGCTTTCCTCCTTTGCCAAAGTTGAAGATAAATATGTACTAAATGGTGCTTTGTCCATTAACTCAAGTCTTGATGACATTGAATTAGAGATTGTTACCTTAAGTGATAACAGCCTTGAAGTGATAAATGAAATGAGCAGCTACTTAAAATAATTCGGAGATTTAAAGATGAGTATATTTAAAAAAATTATTACCGCTGTACGTGGCGGTGCGCGCGAAGCGGGTGAAGCTATTGTAGACGCAAATTCCACGCGTATTTTTGAACAGGAAATTCGTGATTCAGAGAAACACATTACCATTGCAAAACGTGATTTAACTGAAGTCATGGCCAAACAGATGCAGTCTGCACGCGAACTGGCGCAGGTACAGGCAAGCATAAAAGAGCATGAGGGTTATGCCATGCAGGCACTCAACAAAGGTAATGAAGCATTAGCCATTGAAGTTGCAGAAAAAATAGCTGAGCTGGAAAAAAGTGAAGCAGAGCAGCAGCAGGCTAATGAAAGCTACTTAAAAAGTGCGGATCGTTTAAAAGAGTTAATTAAAAAGAGTGAGCGTCAGTTAACCGATTATAAACGCCAGTTAAGTATGGTCAAAACAACAGAAAGTGTGCAGAAAGCAACCTCAGCTATCACTGATAATTTTGTTGCCAGTAACTCAAAACTGTTAAGTGCAAAAGACTCTTTAGAGCGCATTAAACAAAAACAGGCAATGTTCGATGATAAATTAAAAGCGGCAGAGCAACTTGATGCGGAAAACAGTGACACATCATTGCAAAGCAAGCTTCAGGAAGCCGGTATTGGTGCGCAGCAATCAAGTGCTCAATCAATTCTGGATCGTTTAAAAAACAAATAAATACCCTCCAACTCTGCACCCGGGTAGCCTCTCAGTAAAAAGGTACCCGGTTGTTTTTTGCTTTTTAACAGGAAAAAATAATGAGTTTTTTTAAATCACTATTTGCTAAAAAACAACCCGTAACAACGCGCAAACTAAGTCACCCCAATGAACTGCAAATCGGCGACATTTTCACTTTTAGTGATAGTTTTGCACTGCCGCAGGCGATGCGTAAGCAGCAGCTTGAAGTGACCGAAATTAATACTATTGAGTTTAAGCATGAACATTATGCTCAAGTAGTAGGTCAGGGTAGCGGTGCGCAGCTTGTTTATATCAGTTTTCCTAAAAACCCGCAGAGATTGGTAAAATTCAGTTTATTATTGACCCGTCAGGAGGTTGAGAGTTTATTTGATTTAGGTGATTTTTCTGAAATTTTTGAACCGCCCGGTAGTGCACGTTTAAAACCTATTACCTCGCAGCACGACTATGCGGATATGGTGGCGCCAGAGTATATTCAGCAGGATTTTATGACCACAGGGTATTTCCATCAGGAAGATTATCGTGTTTCTACTCCCCCACAGTTTGCTGATGAAAAACACGGCCGGGAATTTGAGTATTATTCATTAGAGGGCAGCCAGGGGCAGCGCGGTATTGATATTTTTATTTACGAAAATGGCGATACCGATGTCTATCTGTCTTTTTTTAGACCGGCTAATGAAATTGCGGAGTTATGGATTAAAGGAGCATAACCATGGTAAAAGGCGAGTTACCTAAAAAATGGCAGCAGTCGGCCAATGTGGCCAAAGCGGTACAAATTGCATTTGATATGGATATGCAGCTGCAATACAGTATTCGTCGCAGTGCGCTGGATAAAGGGATTAGCCCTTCCGAGCAAATTCGTCACCTGTTAGAGCTACCGACAAACAAAAAACCCAAACGTCCGCGTTTAACGGTCAGCTTAAGCGATGAGGATTATCAGAGATTGGGCGAACGCTACAATATACCTGCCGATCAGCAATTAGAGATAAAAAAATCGGTTATTGAAGAATTAACCCGCTTTGCCCAGCAAAGTGACTACCATAAATCCAAGTAGCCAGTGGATTAGCACTTATAGCGGGGTACAAGCTGCCTGTTTATCTGCGCCTCAAACTCAACACTGATTAGCTGTTATTACCGTTATTGTGCCAGTAATTCTCTTTGCTCATAGCCTGGTTTTTTGATTGCTGTAGAGCACGCACTAATGAGTCCTGTTTGCGCTTTACCCATTTCAAATATTCATTTTGCAAAACCTCATCCGTCTCAAGTTCGGCATGCTCGGCAATAACATTAACCATCGCCAACTCGGTATTTCCCCGTCTGATATCCAACCAGGGCGAATGAAAGGCCGCACTCTTTTCCACAGGAAAAAGGTTATCAACGCATGCCCCTAATAACAAGTTTGATTCTAATAAGCCCTGATAAGACAAAAGCTGCTTAATTGAAAAGGTCTTATTGCTGCCGACCTGCTTTAACTCTTGCCACCCTGACTCTAATACCGCTTTTGCAAAAGGCTCGATACTATTGGTTTGTTCGCTGAAAAAGATATTTTTCTCAAATTGAATCAACCATTGGGTCAGTGCCAGGACAAATTGACAATAACGGGTGGAGCTGAGAATTTCCTGAATCGCTTGTTGATCCGGCAGTTCATTCAACTGTTTTTCCAGTTTTTGGATTAGTGACTTGGGCTGCGGCAGTTTACGAATGTAAAACCCCCTGTCTTCCAGAATACTTTGTTGGATGAAACGTTCATCAAACCAGGAAAAAGTACGGGCGAGCCAATGCAGGCTGTCAAGCCAGTTTGCCGTTAACAGCCGCGGCACGGCATTTTTAAAGGTTTTAATATTCTGATGTAAAAATTTAATCCCGGTTAATAGTTGATATAAAGCCGCATCATCAAAACTTTCAAGGTAACAATATTCATGGTACTGAATATGCTGCAGACCATGCTGCAGATTGGTCATTAACGCCTGCTCAACTGACATTGATTTTGTTAAAGGAGAAGGTATAAGCGGTTTAACGTTAAAAGTACTGCCATCAGCCAGCATATAACCGCGTTGAGCTTTACTGACATTACCCAGCCTTACCTGAGGTAAGGTCGCAATATCTTTACCGAGAACAAACAACTGCTCCTCATCACCCTTGAGCAGTTCAAGTTCAATCTCACAAATATCTTTTTTGCCCATATTGGTTTCAATAAAACCACTATCATAGGCCACCTCTATCAGGGTATCCCCAGGCATTTCAATCAGCCATGTCTGACGATTAAAGTCGGTACGAAAAATAGGCAGCAATTGATCCTGGAGTTGCTTGATATCACAATCTGCAGGCCATATTTTACTTTTAAAACGCGCTAATTCCGGACGTAAACCTTCAATAGGTTCATTGTATTCCGGGCGCTGATGCAGGCCACCAATCACCCGACCGGCAGTTTTAATTGTCTGCACCGATTTATTATCACAACTACGGACGCGCAGCCCCATATCCATTTTGCGTAGTAGACGCTTACCGGTATCAAAATAAACGTTATTCAGGCATTGTTTTTTGGTAGAAATAACATGCTGAAGATTAATTTTTTCGTACAATTCCGAGGTGAATTGCGCGTTAAAAAAAAATTTAATTTCTATTTCTGTTTCCATAATTTATAAAAAATCCATCTACAATAAATGTTATTGATCAAAAAGATCGTAATAAAATCGTAATAATCACCCGATTATACTAAATTCATATACAAATGTGCGTAAAAGAAGGTTACTATGCGCGCAAAATTGCTTTGAATTTACACGTTCATACACTTAAATACCTAATAATAGGATTTTCCATGCCAGTTAATTCAATACTTGGAGTTTTCGCAAAATCTCCAATTAAACCCATTCTGACGCACATTGACAAAGTTGCGTCCTGTAGTGGCTTGTTAATCCCGTTTTTTGAAGCGAGCCGTAAACAAGATTGGATAAAAGCAGAAGAAGTAAGAAAAGAGCTGTCTCAGCGTGAAAAACATGCCGATGAATTAAAGCGCGAGCTCCATTTAAGACTTCCGAAAGGTTTATTTATGCCTATCGCGCGGGGCGATTTAATTGAACTCGCTATCCGCCAGGACAAAATAGCCAATACCGCAAAAGATATTGCCGGCCGCGTTTACGGGCGAAAACTGCAGATACCTGAAGAGATAGCTGAAGATTTCATGACCTATCTGGAACGTTGCTTAGATGCAGTACAGAAAGCTAAAAAAGCCATTAATGAGCTTGATGAGCTGTTAGAGGCAGGCTTTAAAGGCCGTGAAGTTGATATCGTGACAAAAATGCTCTCTGAAATTGAGTCTATTGAAGATGATACGGACTCTTTACAAATTAAACTTCGTGGTGAGCTTTTTGCTATTGAGCAGCATTACAATCCAATCGATGTAATGTTTCTTTATCAAATTATAGAGTGGGTAGGCCGTCTTGCCGATCACTCTGAATCAATCGGTGATCAACTCGAACTCATGCTTGTTCGTTCATAGCACGCAATAGGATTATTATGGATATTTTAACTACATACGGAAGTATATTGGTTATGTTTGCCGCAGCTGTCGGTTTTTTGATGGCTTGGGGTATCGGCGCAAATGATGTCGCCAACGCAATGGGAACTTCTGTAGGTTCAAAAGCATTAACAATCAAACAGGCAATTATTGTTGCCATGATTTTTGAGTTTGCCGGCGCTTATTTAGCTGGTGGAGAGGTAACATCAACCATACGTAAAGGTATTATTGATGCCAGTTTCTATATTGATCAGCCGGAATTATTAGTCTTTGGTATGACGGCGGCGCTATTGGCTGCTGGTTTATGGTTAGTTATCGCTTCATACTTTGGCTGGCCGGTTTCTACCACGCACTCTATTGTAGGCGCGATCGTGGGCTTCTCTGCAGTCGGTGTCGGCGCTGATAGTGTTGCCTGGAGTAAGGTAACAGGTATTGTCGGCAGCTGGATCATCACCCCGCTGATATCAGGTATTATTGCTTACATGATCTTTATGAGTTCGCAAAAATTAATCTTCAATACCAAGGATCCGATTGATAACGCCAAGCGTTATGTGCCCTTTTATATGTTTCTGGCAGGCTTTCTGCTCTCTTTAGTGACCATCACTAAAGGCCTGAAGCATGTTGGTTTGCACTTTACTACCACTGAAGCATTTATCCTGGCGACTATTATCGGTATCGCAGTGGCTGTTGTTGGCAAAGTATTTATCAACCGCATTAAAATCGATCCGCGCGCCGATAAAAAAATGCATTTTGCCAACGTTGAAAAAATATTTGCCGTATTAATGATAGTGACGGCTTGTGCAATGGCTTTTGCTCATGGCTCAAATGACGTAGCGAATGCGATTGGTCCGCTTGCTGCGGTTGTCAGTATCGTTGGAAATAACGGCGAAATAGCAGCTAAAGCAACCCTTGCGTGGTGGATATTACCTCTGGGCGGATTTGGTATAGTGCTCGGCTTAGCTATTTTTGGTAAACGCGTGATGGCGACCATCGGCACCGGTATCACACACCTGACACCCAGCCGGGGTTTTGCTGCTGAACTTGCTGCCGCAGCAACCGTGGTGATAGCATCGGGAACAGGTTTACCGATCTCAACAACACAAACCTTAGTGGGTGCAGTATTAGGGGTTGGTATGGCGCGTGGCATCGCGGCATTAAACCTGAGCGTTGTGCGTAATATCGTTATATCATGGGTGGTTACACTGCCTGTGGGTGCGGGTTTATCGATTATATTCTTCTATATGATGAAAGCGGTATTCAGTTAAAATAAAAAATGTTACGTTATTGTAAAAAAGAGAGCATACGCTCTCTTTTTTATATCTAATGCTTTTCCTTGCTAACTTTTGCTTTTAAAATAAGCCAAGATCAATCTGTATTAATATCTGCTCAACCTTGTCGGTCAAATTGAACGGGAAGATCATTGTTCGCATTCATTTTTCCTATGCAGTTTTTGACTAATTAATTAAGCATCGTTGCTATAACATTTTTTTACTTTAACTAATGGGACCCTATTTTGAAAATATTCAGATATATTATTACAGCTATCTCTCTGATGCTTTGCCTAAACGCATCTGCAGAAATCCGCTATGTTAGTGATGATGTCTTCATTTATATGCATTCAGGGCCAGGCCAGCAATATCGCATCACCGGCACAATCGACGTTGGCAGCACGGTCACCACTTTGAAATATGATGCTAAGACGAAGTTTTCTCAAGTGAGAACCGCTTCAGGAAAAACCGGCTGGGTAAAAGATAACGAGCTGCAAACGACATTACCGGCAAAAATCATGCTGCCAACAGTGCAAAAACAGTTGCAGGAAGCACAAAACAAGCTGCAGAATATTGCCCAGGAAAACAGCCAAATACTGGACGAAAAAACACAATCTATTATAGAAAAAGATAACTTGATCGCGTCGCTGGTTAGTGAGAAAAAAACACTGCAGCAAACTATCACTGAACTTGAGGCCGCCAACCTGGAGCTTGACCTGCTGCAGGATACAAAAGAAGAGCGTGTGAAAATGGAGTGGATGCTGTATGGCGGCAGTGTGCTGTTTTTTGGATTATTGATTGGTTTAGTGATCCCATTTTTACCACGCCGTAAGAAAAATAGAAATAATTGGTAATCGAATAGACCTGAACCTGTTTCTATTCCGTGGTCAATTTTTGTTCGAGATAAAAGCGTTGTAGCCGCGGCGCGAGGTGTCCTGCTCAGGCATTCTAAGTAAATACGCCGCAGCAAAGAGTAAAACACTTTTAGGCGAAACCTTAAGGCTGCGTATGCAGCCCCTTGCTACTGCGTAATCGGCTGCTTATGCAGAGTAGCCACTCGGCATAGGCTCTGCCTTGCATGAAATGCACGCGCAAGGTCAACAGATGTATGGACTCCCACCTCCCTCGGGAGTAGCGTAATAAGTAACCAAACTTTTACCAAGGAGCCCATACATGCTTAATTGTAATATTCTTGCGATTGATTTAGCAAAAAATTTGTTTCAAGTTTGTAAAACAGA
>NZ_JBFGZY010000129.1:0-12013 GCF_041586535.1 Psychromonas sp.
ATGCTTGTTAAAATGAATGCTAGCTAGACATAAAACTACATTTTAGTCTTTGTTATTGATTTGATTCAGAACGTCCTGTTCTTCACCACTTTGTGGCCAGCTAAAGCTGTTCAAAATCGTTCCATACGATTTTGTGTAATTTGAACAACTAGTTACTGCAATCAATGCCTTGCTTTCATCCATTTTTTCTACGCCTAAATAGATCATCTAATTATCGGAATTGGTATTATTTCTCCGCTAACGATATTGCCGGTGAGCGGGGTTTCCTCTTCTCAATTATAAATTGTAAAACTAGCGGCGAATAATTACCTGCGCTTCCATTACCACTTTCTGCTGTAAGCGCTGCTCAATGCCTGCTTTGACCGCATCTAATTTATCATTGGTCAGCGCTTCCGATGTGACTAGCTGAACGGATAACTGTAACGGCTCTATCGCGCGCGCACTCACTTGCCTGATGGTAACCTCACCTATTGTCTGTCCTTCTAACTCCTGAATGATCGCAGCTTCATCAGATAAACGCATAAAACTGAAGACCAGAGGAATACTGACAACGGCAACAGCAACAAAAGCAAGAGTTAAGCCTTTTTTAGCCCGGGTGAAGGGGGCGAAACCTAAGGCAAGGAAGGTTAATGCAGCCGCCAGTACGATACCCGCCAGGTTGGTTAAAAACAGCAGCAATGAGCCCCAGGCAACATGAAAATCAAGCCAACCTAACCCGATTCCCGTTACCGCAAGGGGCGGAACTAATGCCACTGCGATTGCAACCCCGGCCATGCTTTTAGCGGCCCCCACACGGGCATGGGCATAGGCGCCTGCAATGCCGGATATGACCGCGACACCTAAATCTAATAAACTGGGGCTTAAGCGTGCGGCGATTTCCGGTGTGACAATTTCCATGGGCAAAATAAAGCTTGCAATAGCTGCGCACCCTAATGCCATAACCAGCCCGGTTATTAATGTTTTTATACTGCCGCTTAATAAACCTGCATCCTGCCGGGCAAGGGCCATTGAAAGAGAGATGATCGGTGCCATTAGTGGTGCCAGTATCATAGCGCCAATAATGACAGGTGCAGAACTGGCAAACAGGCCAATGCTGGCAAGCAGTGTTGAAAGTACCATCAGGGTCAAGAATGCAGAGGAGGTGGTCGCATTTTCGCGTAGCAGTTGATAAAGCTCTTTAAACTCCTCGGTTGCGGCGTGCTTAATAAAAGGCAATGGCTTATTGACCATTGCGGTTACTGCTTCACCGGCAGGTAACCGGTTTATTTTACGTTGCTCTTTATCACTTGGAGAGCTCTCGGAAATTGGCAATGATTCTCCAACCAGTAAGTGTAAGCAGCGCGACTCTGTTTCAAAGAGTAATTGCTCATGTTGATAAGAGCAGCCATCAATTTGATAATCAAGTTGGCCACTATTGGTCACCGTGAAGGATTTGGTTTTTAATAACCCCAGGAAGTCTGGTAAGCCCGCAGTGCGGCGCAGCGGTGAGGTGATAAAAAAGCGTAACATCTCCATTACACTGTGCGGGGCAACAATCATTGCATCACACAAGCCATCGTTAATGTGCGTATCAGACAAAATATTGCGCGCCAAAGCGGATCCGTGAGCATGCTCAAGTACCACCAGGCCAATGGCAGCCGTGCTGAAATTGTTATCATTGCCAGTGGTAAAGGTCATTTTTTGCGGGCGGGTAGAATGAATTTTGAAAATATTATGCCAGGCCAGCTTGAGACGTTCTTTTAAATCGAGGCTTCTGGCTGTCGGTAATAAATTGAAGCTGTCGCCCAATACAACTGAATTCAAAACGAGCTGACCGTTGCAGCGTAAGATATCCACTTTGCGGGGAGTTGCTTGTTGTGCTGCTTCAATCGCTTTAGTTAACTTGTTTTCAAGGCAAAACCCCTGCCGGGCATAGCGCGATTGTTCATGGGGTAAAATAGATAAAAACCAGCCGCCTTTAATGGCGGCTTCAATAATAGCGGGGGTTTGCTGATCGCTCACATAAGCATAAACACGGCTTTCCGGTGCAAACTCGGCCGGTACCTCATCTTGCCACGCTCTAGGCAGTACCTTTTCAGAAAAAAAGGGTAATACTTTGTCACTAATTTCATCTTTTTTTTCAATATCGAAAAGTAAAAAACTATCAGACATAAAACGGACTCTCATAAATTAATAGCCAGTTTGCAGTATGCTGACAGGCGCGAATGAAGGCAACAATAAACAGCACTCTGCCTGAGTTTTGTCGCATGCCGGGCATAATTTCATAATAGGGGGTGTTTAAGTCGACATTTTTGTGTGGATAAGTTCTATATTTCCTATACTTAGCAGCATAGAATCCTATTGAACAGGAACCAAACCGATGAAAATAGTACACTACTGGTGGCATATTCTGCGTGATGCCGGCAAGCTTTGGCTGGATGAAAATGCTTTTAGTTTTGCCGGTTCTCTGGCATTTTACACGCTTTTTTCACTGGCACCTACGGTGATAATCGCGGTCACAGTTATTGGTGTGGTGATGGGGGAAGATGCAGCTCAGGGACAGATTGTCGCTCAGTTTCAGGATGTGATGGGTGTGGAGGCTGCATCGCTGGTTGAGCGGGCAGTTAGCCAGTCGCGTATCGCGGAATCGGGGATATTACCGACCATGCTGGGTATTGGCGCGTTGTTAATTGGTGCTACCACCGTCTTTGCTCAGATGCAGTATTCGCTCAATGTTATTTGGGGAGTTACGGCCAAACCCAGCCGCAGCGGCTTACTGATATTAATGAAACAGCGCTTGTTTTCCTTAATGGTGGTATTAGCGATTGGTTTTGTGCTGTTGGTGTCTTTGCTGTTTGGTGTGGCGTTGAAACTGGTGCTTAACTTTAGCGCGGAGTTTCTGCCCTTTGTGGAATTTTTATTCGGAGGTGCCGAGTTTGTTGTATCGCTGGCGATGATCGCTTTGCTGTTCGCCACCATTTTTAAAGTGTTACCGGATGTGGTCCTTAACTGGAAAGATGTGCTGGTTGGCGCAATTCTGACCGCCTGCCTATTTTCTCTGGGGCGTTATGGCATTGCAGCCTATCTCGCTTATACAGCAACCGCTTCGACCTATGGCGCAGCGGGCTCGGTGGTATTGATCCTGTTATGGGTGTATTACTCCTCGCTGATCTTGTTGTTTGGAGCAGCTTTTACCAAAACGCATTTGTTAGCGCGTGGTAAAGCTATTATTCCAAGCAGTACCTTTGTAAAGGTCGATCGCCGGTTTCTAAAAGATTAAAAAAAACAGCAGTTGATTAAAGGAGAAAGTTCGATGGATATCAAAGCAATACTGTTTGATATGGACGGTCTGATATTTGATACTGAAGGTCTTTACAAAAAGATCTGGCAGGGGGCTGTCAGTGAACAGGGTTTAACGCTGAGCGATCAATTTTATCAATATTTTATCGGTGTACAGGACGCACAGTGCGAACAGCTGCTGCAGGAAAATCTTGGTAAGCAATTTGATATGCAACGTTTCAGAAAGAAGCGGGATCAGATGTTAGCTGCTGCAAGAAAAAATGGCATTGTCTATAAAGGCGGCTTTAAAGAGTTGTTTTCCGGGCTTAAAAAAAGGGCGTTTAGATGTGCGCTGGTTACCTCTTCCGCTTTGCCGCAGGCTGAACATTATTTTGCCGGCAGTGATTATTTAACAATGTTTGACGCGGTTATTACTTCTGAAAAAGTGGAAAAAGGCAAACCTGCACCGGACTGTTATCTTATTGCCTGCGAAGAGCTCGGCATTGCACCCGAAGAATCTCTGGTATTGGAAGATTCCAATAACGGCATGCGCGCTGCATTGGATGCGGGTTGTTATGCGCTTATGATTCCGGATCTGTTGTTACCTGATGCCGACGTCGCTCAGCGGGCAACTGCTGTACTGGACAGTTTGGCCGAGGTTGAATTTTTTCTTAAGCAAACAGTGAGCGAAACTGCTTCGGAGTCATCTGTTTACACTGCTTAAACTGACGATTAAAGTTCGATAAATTAGTAAAACCAACTAAGTCTGCAATGGCTGAAATACTGGCATTACTGTTCACCAGCAGCTCGCATGCTTTGCCGATACGGAATTCTTTAACATGGTGAGAAAAGCTGCAAATAAAATGGCGTTCAAAAAGCCGGTAAACAGTGCTTTCACTGACATGCAATTCATTACATAAATCAATCAGCTGAATATTATTGCGATAATTTAACTCAATATAATTTGATACTTTTCGGACAAGTTTTAACTCCTTAGGATTGTCGTGAATCACCGGCAAGCTGTAGGTATTTAACCGGGTAACCTGTTTCGCTTCACTGAGAATAACCAATATTTCGATTAATCGGCTCAACTCCATCGCAGGACTGAATTTTTTATAATCCTGCAATAGTTCATAAATCCGCTCAGCAGTGACATCATCAAACGCCAGTCCCTGACAGGAGCGATTTAACAAGACTTTTAAATTGCCAAGCTCGGGTAGTTGAGCAATCAGTTGGCTTATCCATTGTTGGCTAAACCATAATAGGAAGGTATCGTTATTGGAATTGTCATAATCTCCATTATGAATTGCAGTATGCGCTAGTTTGGGGCCTAACATGGTTAAAGTATTATGTTTTATTTCACCAATATAATCGCCGGCAAATAATTTTCCGTTTAAATGACGGTACAATACAATTTCATATTCAAAGTGATAATGCCAGTCAAAATGAGCAGTGCAGCAATGATAATGTTGGATTCGCCAGCGGAAATCACTCTGATTACTGACTTTTTCAATCGTTGGTTTCAATATTGCCTCTTTTCTTTCATCTTCAAGATCAAAAGTGACGGAATAGTATCATAAATAGCCGGGAATAAATCACTTGCAGCTTTTTAAATTGGTAAATTACGCAACATAAATTACCCAATTACGCAGGAGCAGCGCCATGCTATTTAGCAAACAATCGATTACCTATTTATTAACCTGTTTTTTTGTCGGACTGAGCGGCGCTTTCATTTATCCCATATTAAGCCTTTATCTTATTGAGGAAGTGCACGCCACACCGATAAGCATGGGATTTTTAATGACCTGCATGGTGTTAAGCGGGGTTGTGGTATCTCAGTATATTGCCCGAAAATCAGACCAGGGTTTAAGCCGAAAGTATATTGTTTTAGCAGGCCAGGGCGGTTTTATTATTACCACTATTTTTTTGGCAATGAGCCAGAGTTATTACGTCATATTAGCCACAGTTATTTTTTTCATGTCCCTAAGCGCGGTTTGTTTACCGCAAATCTTCAGCATGGGGCGTGATTATGCAGATCAGCACCTTGCGGATAATGCGCACGTATTTGTGACCATGATGCGAGCAATAATGGCTTTATCATGGGTGTTTGGACCGCCACTGGCTTTTTTGATTAATGATGCTTTTGGTTTTAAGCAAACTTTTCTGACTGCAGGTTTTTTTGCCGCAGTGGTTTTTATTATCGTTTATTTTGCGATGGCAAATTCCCGGGTTGAAGAGCAACAATCAGAAAGCGAAAAGGTGAACTGGCTAAAAATATCCGGCGTGTTATTCTTTTTAATCTGCATTTTTTTTACCTTTACCGCCAATAATATGTACCTCACATCAATAAGCCTTTATATCACTCAGGAGTTAAATTTCGACTCAAAATGGGCAGGTTATTTGATGGGCATTGCCGCCTTTATCGAAATCCCAATCATGTTAAGCGCCGGTTATCTCGCGCCAAGATTTGGTTCAACGCGACTCATTTATCTAGCTTGTATTAGCGGCTTAGTCTTTTTTGCCGGATTACTTTTTGCGCAGCAGTTATGGCAGTTTATGTTGCTGCAGATATTTAATGGAGTATTTATCGGGGTCAATGCCAGTCTGGGTATGCTGGTTGTGCAGGATATGATGAAAAAACAACTTGGTTTAGCGTCCACACTGTTTAATAACAGTTTAATGCTCAGCACTTTATTAAGCAGTTTGCTGGTGGGGGGGATTGCACAATTTTTCAGTTACTATGCGGTCTTTATCGCGGCGGCGTTATTTTGTTTATTCGCTCTGTTTTTTATGTACTTGGCTGGAAAGGAGATATTATTGTCTAAAACCGGGTATTATCCGCAGGTAAACTGAAAAATTATTCAGTTTACCTGCGCAGCAAGAAGGGTGCGTTAATGTAGGCTTCTTGCTGTCTGAAAATTTTTTGGTAATGTTATACCGTTGTAAAAACGCGAACTGCTAATGCAATTAATACGGCACCTGATAGACGATCAATCAGTACTGCGTGAGCGCGTAACCTGTTAACCCATTTACTGCTGGAAATAATAACGGCAATTAATGTGTACCATAATCCGTCAACTACAAAGGGGGTTAATACAATAATTGCGTTACTGCTTAACTCATTACCTAAGACAATAAATTGACTGAATAAGGCGATAAAGAAGAGCGCAATTTTGGGGTTTAACAGAGAGATTAATAAGCCCTCCCGCGCAGATTGGCGAATGCTGACCGCTTTGCCGGACTTTAGTTTTTCGGCCACGCCACCTTTTGAACGCAGGGCATTTAATCCTAAATAAGCGAGATATAAAGCGCCTGCATAACTGAGGGTTTTAAATAACAGTGGCGATTGTTCTAACAATACCGCTAATCCGATCACGGTGATAAAAGCGTAAAAAGCAATGCCGAATGCGTGCGCCCAGGCAGTTGATATTCCATTAGTGCGGCCGCCGGCTAAACTATGTTTAGCCACCATTGCCAGACTGGGCCCGGGAGACATCGCGCCAAGAAGCGAGATAGTCAGTAGCGATAGCCAGGTTGTCAGGGTCATGCCTTCTCCTTTTCTGTTTTATAAACTGACAGGTTATTATTGTTTGCAGCCATGGTTAAATTATTTTGATAAACGGGGGACTCAAGCTGTGCGATAATAGCATGCTTGAGTTTATCCCTATCGTGACGCCATTCTCTATTAGGAGAGGCTAAATCGGCTTTAAAGAAAAACCACCCCGGATCATTAGCAGAGTGTGAACTATCAACAATGACGACATCAATTTTGCGTCCCCGGCAGGCTCGTTCACACCATTCAAGCCTCTGTTTAATACTCATTCGTCCGGCGGGACCTGATTCAGAAGAAAGGTTTTCAATAAAAATCACTTTCGCCTTGTGATTATTGCGTATTGCACGGCCGATTTCAGGTAATAATAGCGGTGGCATTATACTGGTCAGAAAGCTGCCCGGACCAAGCACGATACAGTCGGCCTGCTTAATTGCCAATATAGCTTCGTCAGTTGCCGGCACCTGCGGTTCTAATTCAAGGCGTAACAACTGCTGTTCCATCTCATCAACACTGGTTTCGCCGTGCACCCAATCTCCGTCAACGGCTAACGCTTTGAGATCGGAAGGGTACTCAGACATCGGGACAATATTAACTTGTACACTTAACATGGTGCGGATCAGCTGAATTGCCTGCATCGGTCTGACCGATAGATTATCTAAAGCAGTGAGCATTAAATTGCCGAGATTATGGCCATCGAGCTCACCCGCGCCTTTAAATCGATATTCAAACATGGTTGATTCTACCGATGGTTCAGTGATCAGCTGATTAATGCAGTTACGTGTATCACCCCAGGCGATGCCACCCTGGCAGTGGCGAATTCGTCCGGTGGAGCCGCCGTTATCTGTCGTCGTGACGATACCGGTAGCGTTGCTGCCAATCCCTTTTAAAGCAGCTAATATCCTGCCTAATCCATGGCCCCCGCCAATAGCGACGATTTTTTTATCTTTATATGCATCCATAGCAACTTCTTGTTAACAAATAGTCCGGTAATTTATCACAACTTATCAGCTCATAATAATAATTAACCTCAACTCTGCATAATGAAAGTGTAATTTCCTTTAATATCATAATGTTAAAGTTATATATTATACACTGCCGTTAGTTTTTTGTAGTTCAAGGCGAATCATCGTAGCAATAGCCGGCTATTGCTACGTGACAGTTCTTGTTGAATATGCCTTGTAGAAGGGCAACCTGTTGGGTTATTTAATCAGGTGTTTTCTGTTTCGTTTTTCAATAACAGAAAATAATAACGATAACCCCAGGCAGAGAATTAGATAAGCCAACCCGACAAATAACCAAATTTCGAAGATCAAACCCGATGAGTTGGCAATCTCAGTACCGACAAAAGTGAGTTCCTGAATAGAGATAAGCGACACAATGGAGGAATCTTTTACCAATGAAATAGCTTGTCCTGCAAGCGGCGGAGCGATATTGCTTAATACCTGCGGAGCAATAACATAGCGGTATTTAGACCAGGGCGATAATCCCAGCGCATGGGCTGCTTCCCACTGTCCTTTCTCTATACCTTCTAAGCCGGATCTTACTACCTCGGCAATATAAGCTGCGGAGAGTAAAGCGACACATAAAACACCGGAAAGTAAATTTTCCCAGAGATTCGGACGGCCAAACAGGACGTACGGTAATCCACTCAGCTCGTCGCTATAATTTCTCAGCAGGTGATCTAATCCGAGCAGGGGAATTAACTGATTTGAAATAAAAAAGTAGAAAATAAAAATAAACACCAGAGGTGGAATATTCCTGACCAGTTGAATATAGGCTGTGGCGGGAATTTTAAACAGAGCGATTTTGGCGTGTCGTGCAACACCTAAAAGGGTACCTAAAATCAGCGCAAAGGCCATTCCCCAGACGCTGAGGCGCAGGGTGGAGATGATCCCCTGAAAAAAATAAGGCAGACTGCCGTCGGCTCTTGGCGTGAAAATCAGATCCACCGCACCCGCCCAGTTCCAATGGTAGTTAACTCCGATTGCAGAACGATAGTAGATCCAGCCGACAGCCAGTACAGAAACAACTATTAGAATATAATCCAACAGGTTAAATGAATAACGTGGTTTACGATTTTTTGTTTGAATTACACTCACATTTCACCAGTAGGGTTGCGGTTTATAGTTAATTATCTTTTTTGTAAATTGCAGCCCCTGACAATGCAGGGGTAGTTTTTGTTGTGATTATTGTCCCTCACTCACCTGATCCTGCCAGTCCAGTGTTGCGAACCAATATTCGTAGCGCTGAGATAACCAGCCATCTGTAGTGCGATCTTCGATCCATTTATCAAAAAAAGCTTTTTTATCTTCTTCACCCAGGCGAACGGCAAAGGCTTCATTGCCTTTTGACAGTCTTTTTGTAAATGGCAGGAACAGTAGATCCCGATGCTTTATCACTTCCTGTTCAGGTTTTGGACTGGATGCAATAACAGCATGGGCATTACCGTTCAGCACTTCCTGAAATGCCTGGGCATCATCATCAAACTGCAAAATTTTTGCTTTGGGAAATGTTTCACGTGCTATCTGCACGGTAAACGCACCGCGGCGTGCTGCAATATTTACTCTGCGCGAGTCGAAATCGCTTAATTGACTAAAACCTTTGGCTAAGATTTTATTTGCCGCAACCTGTACGCCTGAATGGGAGTATGGGGTAGTAAAGAGTACGCTTTTTGCGCGCTCTTCCGTAATAGACATACCGCCGATAATAACATCAAACTTACTGGCTAAAAGGGCAGGAATAATGCCATCCCAGGCTGTCGGAACAAACTCCACCTTCCAACCGGAATCCGCAGCCAGGCGCTTGGCTACATCAATTTCAAAACCAATTAATTCACCTTGTTTATCACGCATTGCCCAGGGCACAAAGGTTGACATACCGACGCGCAGGGTACCTCTTTCATTGATTTTGTCGAGATTTTCTGTGCTGGCAGTTGCCGGCAGCGAAACTGCGATGCTCAGTAATCCCAATAGCAGTATTTTGATGAGTTTCATCTGATTTCTCCTGTTGTTATTGCTTATTGCTTATTCTTTTCGCCATTGTGCTCCCAACTTATGTTCAAGCCCGGCAGCAAGTGCAGAAAGCGAAAGCGTGAGTAATAGATAAATAGCGGCAACCGTAAACCATATCTCAAATGGCATAGCTGTTTCTGAAACAATATTCCTTCCTTCGGTTGTCAGATCAAAAATAGCCATCACACTAACAATAGAAGAATTTTTAATAAGTGAAACCACTTCGTTTGTTAATGGCGGCAAGGTTCTCTGCAATACCTGCGGTAAAATTACATCTTTATACGTATAATAAGCAGGTAAACCAAGAGACTTTGCGGCTTCAAACTGACCGACATCGATACTGTTCAACCCGGCCCTGAAAATTTCGGCAGTATAAGCCCCCTGAAAAAGCGCCAGTGCTAAAATGGCCGTTGAAAACCGGTCCAAGCCGATAACCGGACCAAAAACAAAATACAGCAGATAAATTTGTACCAGCAGCGGCGTATTGCGAATCAACTCTACATAACAACGCGCCAGAATACGCCCGACAATAGAATTGGACACTCTTAATAACGCGGTTATCAAACCGATAAGCAACGTCGCAATTAAACTTAAAGCTGATATTTTCAGTGTCACCACTAAACCATTAATCAGCTCTGCCGGCCACCACTGTCCGTCTTCATAAAAGAAAAGGTAATCGGGAATACGTTGCCACTGCCAGCTATAGCCCATTGCCTGCGCGCCGCTGTCCAGAAGCCAGATGATGCCGAGCAGCAAAATGGTTATTTGTAGAACAGCGGATAAAACAGGCTTAACAATATGTAGGATCATCAGTGAGTTAATATCTGATTCAAGAAGGTTTTTGTACGTTCTTGATGTGGCGAGCTGAACAAAATTTCCGGTGGGGCTATTTCAATAATTTCTCCCTCGTCCATAAAGACTACCCGATCTGCCACTTTTTTGGCAAAGCCCATCTCATGGGTGACGCAGACCATGGTCATGCCTTCCTGGGCAAGTTCAACCATCACATCCAGCACTTCATTGATCATTTCCGGGTCAAGTGCCGAAGTCGGTTCATCAAAGAGCATAATACGCGGCATCATACAAAGCGAACGCGCAATAGCTACCCGCTGCTGTTGACCGCCAGAGAGTTGAACAGGGTATTTATCAGCCTGATCGGCAATTTTGACGCGTGTTAGAAAGTGCATAGCCCGCTCTAACGCTTCCTGTTTAGACAGTTTTAAGGTGCGCAGCGGTGCAAGCATTAAATTCTCAAGTACAGTCAGGTGGGGAAAAAGGTAAAAATGCTGAAATACCATCCCCACCTTGCCTTTCTGCTGATTTAAATCCGGGTTATCAAAAACGCTCACTTGCCCTGAAGTGTAAGGCTCTAATCCGTTAATACAGCGTATTAAAGTCGATTTACCAGAACCTGAAGGTCCACAAACAACCACAATTTCACCTTCCTGAACAGAAAGATTAATTTGTTTAAGTGCTTGAAACTCCCCAAACCATTTATCCACATTATGAAATTCAAGGGCTTTTACCTTTGTTTTTTTCAAAACCATCTCTTTGTATTAAAAGCGTTTTAAAAGCATAGCAATATCATTAGGGTATTGCATCCTTGAATATGACTTAAAGCAATGACAGCAGCCGTTTTTTATAGCTGAAGCCATATTTTGCCGTTTCGAATGTTTACTACGCCTAGGGCGTTTACTTTTATTCTTGAGAGTGCAGCCCGATAAACAATGCCTTTTTTTTCATAGCGCCTAAAAATTGTTAATTCTGCATTGTGTCAGCTCGACAGATAGCTCAATTCCTTCGCTAACACGCCTTGCCAGAGCTGTTTACGCGCTGCTCTGGTACTCGTTTTTTAAACAATATGTAAGGATGAGAGATGATAAATGAACAGGAATTGATTAATTCATCAATTAAGCTGGCAGAAAAATGGCAAAATAGAGCAGTTGAACTTGTCAGTGATTTTGATAGAGAATTTTATGCGAAGCATTAACGTTACTTAGGTCTATTTTGTTGCTCGATATAAGTCGTCAGGGCATCTAGTGCAGCACCGCCACATGATCCGGCAAAGTAACTGGGAGACCATAACGCACCATTCCATAGATAACGATGTATATCGGGGAACTCTTTTCGCATCAATCGAGAGCTAACACCCTTGAGTGAGTTGATCAATTTACTTAACTGGACTTTCGGA
>NZ_JBFGZY010000130.1:0-11813 GCF_041586535.1 Psychromonas sp.
ACCAATTGGATTAATTAAATGATCTGTTTAGGCGTCAGAAAAATAAATGAAAGCGAGGCATTGATTGCAGTAACTAGTTGTTCTAATTGCAAAATCAATAACGAAGCTAGCATTTATTTTAACAAGCATAAATGATCAGATAATTAATCTGATTGGTATTACTTGTTCTTTTTGGAATAATGATTTCTTGTTGCAGCAGGTTGCGAGGGGATTATTTTTCTTTTTAGTTGAAAAGGGGATTTAATCCGCGTCATAGGGATGCAGGTTTTTTTAGCAATAATAAAATAAACGCTACAGAAACAAGGCAGGTAGCGTTGCCCGAGATCTTCAATAAATAATGAGCTGGTGCTGTTTAAATTGGGCGATAGAAAATCAAAATGCTGTTTCTGCTGAATTTCAAAACCTAATAAATGCAGCCAGTCTATTACCCTTGTCGGGAGAAATAGGCGGGCCTTTTTGGGGTTTTTGGGATGAATGAGTGTATTTATTCCGAACAAGCTGACCGGGTTGTAACCGCTGATGATTAGCTTGCCATCGAGTGTCAAAACACGATCTATTTCGCGTAATAATTGGTGAGGATCACTTGAAAAGTCTAATTCATGGGCAAGAATACACAGATCTATCGTCGAATCCTGCAGTGGTAAATGATTTAAATCAGCCAGCAGATTAAGGTCACTGCCATTGTTTGCACAGTTTATTTGGTGAGATATAGTTGAATTTGAGGTGTTTATCTGACAACTTAGCTGCCCTAATTTCAACAGATGGTAACCAAAACAGCGCGGCAGATAATCATCAATACGCTGTTGCGTTTGTTGAAGCAGTACCTCTCCATTGGGCAATTGTCGCCAATGCTCAAGAGGGGGGGAAATCCGAGACGTTTTAGCAGCTTTCATACGTCAAGTCACTCCAGGTTAAATTAAGTAGGGATTATCTCATGGTAAATGTAATCACGATTAAAGCATTTCAAGATAACTATATTTGGCTTATCAAAGATAGTCAAAGCCAACATTGTATCATTGTCGATCCGGGTGATGCCGCGCCGGTTTTGCTGCTAGTTGAAAATGAACAATTAATTATTGATGCAATATTATTAACTCACCACCATGCAGATCATACCGGTGGTGTGCAGACATTAATTGCGCAGGATGAAAACATCTTAATATACAGTAAAAATAAAATGTTTCAGAGCAGTCAATTGGTAGCTGAAGGAGATACTATAAGCTTTTTTGACGGTCGCTTTTCGCTGCAGGTAATGGAGGTGCCCGGTCATACCCTGGACCATGTTGCTTTTTATAATAAGCAGTTGTTATTTTGCGGGGACAGCCTTTTTTCCGGGGGATGCGGGCGTGTATTCGAAGGCAGTTTTGGGCAAATGTTTTCCGCCTTGTCGCGTCTGGCTGATTTGGATGATAAGACAAAAGTCTATTGTGCTCACGAATATACGCAAAACAACCTTATTTTTGCACACCATATCGAGCCTAAAAATGTGGCTTTGTTAAATTATATACAGCAGGTTAGTAAAAAACGGCAGCAGGGATTGCCCACTATTCCGTCAACTGTCGGTCTGGAAAAAGCGATTAATCCCTTCCTGCGCTGTGATCAACAAACCGTTATCAATAATCTGCAGGCGCATCTGGGGGAAGAGATTCGCGATCCGCTCAGTTGTTTCGCAGCGTTACGTAATTATAAAAATGATTTTTAATTTACACGGGTATTTACTGAAAATTAAGCTAGAATGGCGGGATTATTTTTTGCGGGTGGTATTTTAATGAAATTTTTTCTCTCATTTTTTATTTTGCTTTTTGTTGCGGCCTGTACAACTAACGGTAATTTAACATCGTCTGAGCAAGCATCTGTTGCTGTCAAAAAGCCTCAAAAAAGCATCTTAATTGATGTCGAGAAAGAACAGGAGGTGCCCGATCTAAGTGACCTGCAATCCGATCCCGGCAGTTATGAAAACCTGTGGTTAAAGTTGGCAGAAGGGTTTGAATTTTCCGTACCGGACAATACCCGCATTGCTAAACAACGGGAGTCTCTATTGAAGCGGCCAAATTACCTGGCAAAAGTTTCAAAACGTGCCGAGCCGTTTTTATATCTGATTATTGAGCAGCTTGAAGCAAGAAACCTGCCGCTTGATTTAGCCCTGTTGCCCGTTGTCGAAAGTGCTTTTGACCCCTTCGCTTATTCTCACAGTAGTGCCTCCGGATTATGGCAGTTTATGCCGGGGACGGCAGATAGATTTGGTTTAAAACAGGACTGGTGGTATGACGGTCGCCGCGATGTGTATGCATCAACTGAGGCCGCTTTAAAGTATATGGAAATACTGCATCAATATTTGGATCAGGACTGGTTATATGCGCTGGCTGCCTACAATTCCGGCGAAGGGCGGGTGGAAAGGGCGGTACGCCTTAATAAAAAACAAAATAAACCGGCAGACTACTGGCATTTATCGCTACCCAGAGAGACTCAGGAGTATGTGCCTAAGCTGCTGGCCTTAGTGGATATTTTACGTAACCATGAAAAATACGGTATTGAATTGCCGGTAATAGAAAACCGGCAGGTACTTGCTTACGTTGATACGGAATCTCAGCTGGATCTTGCTTATGCGGCAGAATTAGCCGAATTATCTGTTGCTGAAATGCAGTTATTAAATCCCGCATTTAATAACTGGGCAACCTCTCCCGATGGCCCGCATAAATTACTTATACCAACAGAAACAGCCGAACAGTTCAGTCAGCAGCTGGCTAAACTGGAAGAGAATAAACGTGTACGCTGGTCCCGATATACTGTTCAGGCCGGCGACAGCTTAGGTCTCATCGCCGAGAAAAATAAGACGACGGTAAATGTGTTAAAACAGGTGAATGACCTTGACAGCTCACTGATAAAAATTGGCCGGCCGTTATTAATTCCGGTTGCCAGTAAATCTCAGCAGGATCATCTGTACAGTCAGGCACAACGATTTGAACGTCAGAAAACGACCGCTAACAAAGGAAAAAGCAAAGCTATCTACACTGTGGTTGAAGGTGATACGTTGTGGGATATTAGTCGTAACTTTAATGTAACGGTTAAGGAGATCAGTAAATGGAATACTCTGAACACTAAAAATACATTACGCTTAGGACAGAAATTAACGGTCTGGCACACTAAATCAAACTCCGATAACAATACCAGACGTCTTACTTATAAGGTTCGTGCGGGGGATTCACTGATTAAAATTGCGTCAAAATTTAAAGTGAAAACAGCGGATTTGGTACGCTGGAATGGTCTGCATAAAGAAAAATATATTCAGCCGGGACAACAATTACAAGTTTATGTCAAGGCTGCAAACTATCCTGCTTAATGCTATACAACTATAAAAAAACCGCCTTTCAGCGGTTTTTTATAGTTTGTCCAAGGAAAATTACAGCGCTATCTGCAATAGTGCGTTTTTGCCACCATTATTCATGCCGTTATCAACAAGGGCATCTGCATCTGCTGGTAATATAGTGAACTCATTACCTTCATCTGCAGTGGCAATGTAGATAAACTGGAAGCTATCATGATCTGCCGTGGGAATGTTTTCAGTCACTTTAAACTTGCCATTTTTGAATTTTTTAAGTTCAATCGCATTCCAATTGTTGTGCTCGGAAAGCAAAACAATGCTTTTAGCGCCTAAAGCTTCTTCCTTTTCTATTTCGAATGTAACTTTTACCTGAGGCTTACTTTTTAAATATTGTTTCTTTATTGGCATATTTAACTCCTTTAAATTTACCTTCAATTTACTGCAAAAACAGATTAAATTCTAGACAGATTATATTGTGTTATTTATTTGAGATCAAACTCTTGCTCAATAATTGACTGGGTGAACGCTTTTTTCAAATAAAAACCGCGCGGGCGCACCTTGATAAGTTGTCCTTCGGTTCCGAAAGCATCGGTTAAACATCTACCGTTCGCTGCTTTGGGTCTTAGCTGCATAACCTGCCCGTCGCGGGCTGTAATTGATTCAATTTTCCCCAACGCAATTTTTTCCATTATTTCATTCCAGTCCGATTTTAACAGCTTTGTTTGTCGCGCATCAGCAGACCACAAAAAGCTGTTACCGACAATGCGCTCGGCAAGGGGGACAGAGCGCTCACCCTGCACCGGTACCCATAACACTTTGCTGAGCTTATTACGCACATTGCAGTTCTCCCAGGTCAGTTGGCTGGTATTCAATATCGGTGCACTGCAGACAAAGGTGGTTTCCAGTACCTTTCCAGTTTGCTCAATAGGAATTGTTTTTAGTTCAATACCAAGGTGTTTAAAGTCTTGCTCCGGTTTGCTGCCGGCCGTGGCGCCTAAATGCCATTCTATCAGCTGCCCGACCCAGCCCTTATTGGTGCGTAAATCTTTAGCCATCGGCAGGTTGGCCATTTCGGCAAGTTCTGCCAGACAGTAGCCGGCGATTGCTTCACATCGGCTGAGCAGCTCGGCGGTTGAGCGGGGGGGCGTATTGGGTGCCATTATATTCTCCCCTTGCTTATTCAGGGTTATTCATGTTTTACCATATTCATTACACAGAGTTATCCACTTTTATAGTGGATAACTGAATATTAACACGCAAATCGCTTAAAAAATAAAGTCATCACATCAAATCGACTTTTATTAACCGATCAATGTCCAATATTTAAGCTGAAAAGTGTACGAATATTGGAAATGTCTGTTTTTTAAACTAGCAAAATATACACATCCAGTTGTGAATTAATACTACTGGATCTAAATACAGAGACTAATTTCATAGTCAATCATGATTTGTGTAACCGTATGTTATTTATAGATTAATTAATGTGCCACGAAGATTCTTTCGGATCTTTTAAGATAAAAAAAAGATCTGTTGGTATAATGGAAGTTTATTATACACAAAGTTATGCACAGTTTTCGTGGATATGTAACAACATAATTTATCTATTAGGAATTTACCTTGGCAGATAACCGACAATTTTCAGTTTAACGAATTGATGGAAAAGATAATCTGTGAAAGAATGCACTATTACTTAAATTTCTATTCATTATTTAAAAAACATCTAAATAATGGATCATAACTTTATAAAAGGCGCTTTAGTGATTGATACTGACGGTTACCGTCCAAATGTAGGTATCATCATCTGTAATAAGAATGCACAGGTTCTATGGGCTAAACGATTTGGACAGCATTCATGGCAATTTCCTCAAGGGGGGATTAAAGATGGGGAAACGCCTGAACAAGCTATGTATCGGGAGTTGTACGAAGAAGTTGGTTTAAAACCTGAGCACGTTAAATTATTAGCAACCAGCCGTAATTGGTTACGTTATAAATTACCCAAACGGCTGGTACGTTGGGATTCTCCGAATCCGGTCTGCATCGGGCAAAAACAACGCTGGTTTTTATTACAATTGATTTCAGACGATAGGCAAATTGAATTTGAGGCGTGCGGTAATCCTGAGTTTGATGCCTGGAGATGGGTAAGCTATTGGTACCCCGTTCGCCAGGTGGTCTCTTTTAAGTGTGAAGTTTACCGTCATGCACTGAAAGAGTTTTCTGCAGTTGCTTTTTCTTTAATGAAAAACAGCTCTGAAAAGAAAAGGAACAAACGCCCTCGTAGAGCATCATTTTACAAAAATAGATAAGACAGCTTTTTCTTAGGAAGGAAGGTTACATGTTAAGTCAGTTGCGCGACATTGTAGAGCAGGTTGGAAATGCGAAAAATTTAACCGACGCAATGGATATACTGGTGAAACAGACTAAATTGACCATGCAGGTCGATTGCTGCTCTATCTATATTACTGACGATGTTAACTCACAACTTAATTTAATTGCCAGTGAGGGGCTTGCAAGTGAGGTTGTTGGGCTGTCTCATCTTAAGTTTGGCGAAGGTATTATAGGCTTAATCCATGCTAAGGAAGAGCCTTTAAACATCGCCAAAATATCCGAACACCCCAATTATAAATATCTGCCGACCAGCGGCGAAGAATTTTTTAATTCGTTGTTGGGTACGCCTATCATCCACCGCCGAAAAATCATTGGCGTGTTAGCAGTACAGCAAAAAACACCGCGCTTATTCAGTGAGTTAGAAGAGTCCTTTCTGGTCACGCTAGCGATGCATCTGGCCAGCGTACTGCTGCAGCCATTTAGCTTAGATGCGAAAAAATTAAATCAGCCCAGCGCATCAATTCACCTGCAGGGTAGCCCGGCGAGTGGCGGTATAGCGATAGCAGATGCTTATGTGGTTCGTCCGGTATTGACCTTAGCGGAAGTTAATGTAGAACAAAGCCATTCGCCCAGTAAAGATCTGCTGCTCTTTGAGATGATTGTTACTAAGTGTGCGGATGAGTTTTCTAATCTGGCATTAACACTGAAAGAAAAAGTATCTAAAGACGCTTTTTCCCTGTTTAATATTTACTCGCATATCTTAAAAGATAAAACCTTTTTAAATGCCATTCGCGAGCAAATTAATGAAATGCATCTAAGTGCCGCCAGTGCGATTAAAGTGGTTGCAGAGTCTTACATTAAACAGTTCGATGCGATGAGTGATCCTTATTTAAAAGAGCGCTCTTCAGACATCCGCGATGTTGCACAACGGTTGTTATACCATCTGACCCAACAGGTTGATGATGATCTGAATTTACCCGATAAACTGATTCTGGTGGCTAAAGAGGTGACCCTGTCTATGCTGGCCAGTATTCCCAGTGAGAAATTGCAGGGTATCGTTTCAGTGCAGGGTGGGGTCAGTTCACATGTAGCTATTTTAGCACGCGCCCTCGGTATTCCCGCTGTGATGGGAGTAGAGTTTTCTTTAGATAATATTCATCAGAAAAGTTTAATTATCGATGGTTTTGCAGGCCTTGCAATTCTGCTTCCCGAGCCGGCATTGGTAATCCATTATGAATCTGTACTTGCTGAAGAGAATGCATTAAAAAAACTGGTTGACTCAGACCAGAGAGAGAAAGCGGTTACCACTGACGGACACCCGATTGCTATTCTGCTGAACACCGGCTTAAATGCTAACCAGCATACAACGATATCGGGTCATTTCGAGGGAATAGGTTTATACCGCAGCGAGTTACCTTTTATGCTGACCGATTCTTTTCCTACCGAACAGGAGCAATTTCAGGCATACCAGTTGCTACTGGATCAGTATGCAGATATACCTGTCACTATGCGCACCCTGGATATTGGCGGGGACAAGCAGCTAAGCTATTTCCCCATCCTGGAGGATAATCCTTTTCTTGGCTGGCGGGGGATTCGTTTAACTCTGGATCATCCGGAAATATTTTTAGTGCAGATCCGCTCTATGTTAAAGGCGGGTATAAAGCACCAGAACTTACGCATCATGCTGCCGATGATCACCTCTATTGAAGAGGTGGATGAAGCCAAACGATTGATCACACAAGCATGGAATGAAATTAAGTTTGAATTAGGCTATAGCCCGGAAGCTTTCCCGATGCCTGCAATCGGAGTGATGATTGAAGTGCCCGCAGCTATTTTTATGATTCCGGCTCTGGCAGAAACAATCGATTTTGTGTCCATTGGCAGCAATGACTTGATCCAATATTTATTAGCTGTGGATAGAAATAACAGTCGGGTGGCCTCTCTTTTTGATAGTTACCATCCGGCAGTTTTACAAGCCCTGAAAATAATTATTGATAACTGTCATCGTTATGATTTAGAAGTGAGTATTTGCGGTGAACTTGCTGGTGATGCGATTGGGGCGTTAATTTTGCTCGGTTTGGGTTATAACAAACTGAGTATGAATTCCTATAATATAGGCCGGATAAAGTATTTGATTAATGCCCTACCGCGTTTTGAATTGGAAGAATGTGTCGAGCAGGCATTACAGGCAAAAAATGGTAAAGATATCCGCACCATTTTTACCGATTATCTGGAACAAAAGGGGCTGGGTGGATTTATTCGTGCCGGTAAATAGTAGTAATACCAATCTAAGTAAATATCTAATCCATCTTGCTGATTAAAATTAACGATAACTGCGTTGTTTTCAATCCCAATAGCCTGCTATCACTCAATCAAACGCCTTGTTCTCATTAATTTTCGCTGCGCAATATTAGATCATTTACTTACTTAAGTTGGTATATACCCATGATACTTCAAGATGCAAAGTCAGCAAGGCAAATTGTGCCGAGATGCCAGACATAAAATTGAAGTCTAGTTATTCTACAGAGAGATTTTATAACAAAGCAGATTGGTGCAATTTCCCTTGCCCTACGGGGCGCGAGCTCGAAAACCAGTGCTGCGTTGCACCAATCGAAAAGGGAGTAACCATTACCTCATGTTGCGCCTTGCTCTGATTTCCAAGTTCGTGCCTGACAAAGCATTTTGAAGTAACATGGGTATACAAGGCTGATCTTATGTCTTGCAGTCATTCTACATAAGCAGGCAAAGTATCAAAATATGCTCCATACAAATTTGTTAATCTGTATCTGCTCAGAATAGGTATAGGGGGGTCTTTTAAAGCAATATTATGATGAAAATTCTATTCATATTGCTTCACCAGGCATCCTTGACAAATAAATACCCTTGTCGCCAGATGGTTTTTATCCGCTTCGGTTCTGATGGATCAATTTCAAGTTTTTTGCGCAACCGTGATATGGTAATATCGATAGAGCGATCCAGACCGTCGTAATCAATACCTCGTAAAGCAGAAAATATTTCTTCTCGAACAAGTATCTTGCCGGCATTGGCTGCCAGAAAACAAAGTAGTTCGAATTCAGTGGTGGTCAATTCAATTGGTTCATTATCCATAAAAGCAACATGGGAGGAACGACAGATTCTCAATTCGCCGAAATGGATAGTCTGTTCAGGCTGATGAAGGGGGATTTCGTTGGAATTATTCGAGCTAATATTGTTTTCCACCCGGCGCAGTAAGGCTCGGATACGTGCCAACAGTACCCGAGGTTGTATTGGTTTTTTTACGAAATCATCAGCCCCAAGTTCAAGGCCGACGACCTGTTCCATATCATCCTCACGAGCGGTCAGAATCAGGATGGGGCCATGATATTTAGATCTGACGGCCCGGCAAACTGCATGACCGTCTTGTCCCGGGAGCATAAGGTCAAGAATAAGCAGATCGGGGTTTTCTGTGAGAATTCGCTCGGGTGCTGTGTCTCCCCGTGCTTCAATCAAGACTTCAAAACCTTGCAATTCCAGATAGTCTCGAGTCAAACGTGCAAGTCTGTGATCATCTTCAACCAGAAGTATCCGTAGTCTCTCTTTCATAGCCCTCTTCCTAACCCCTGTAAAAACATTATGATGGTAAAGTTCAGCTGTTGACATTACCGGGTAAATTTTGCAAAAACTGCCCTCGGATAATAATCTGTAAGCACCATCTTCCAGTGAAAGATTCTACAACAAAATAAAACAATTCCACAGCAGGCAGGCTGTACTGTTCCCATTAATTTTAAACAAACTACACCTGGTTGAAAGCTTTATTATTTGGGTATTGCAAATTTTGCTTAGCAGATACCTATTAAGCCCACTGATTTCAATCAGTAACACATTTACAGAGAACTTAACAAGGTGGTTTGTGCCACTACACCTCAGTTGGTAACAATTTCCACGCTTACTATTCGCGAATCCGAGCAATCTTATAAGCGAGTGCAAATGTCAGGGCAATATCATCCTACTTACACCCATGATACTTCAATTTTATGTCTAGGGTCTAAAAACAATTTGGCTTACTGATTTTGCACCTTGAAGTAACATGGGTATATAAACTACCGCATCAAATCCAAGCTCCCCCCTAGTAAGAGTGATCTGTTCAGCCTTTTTTAAGGCCGGGCCGGGTTAATTGCAGCTTTTATGATCGGTAGCACTTTCTTTAATTCCTGGTATTGCAAAATGGAATTTCTGCTGCGAAAGGAATTTGCCATGATAAAAAACCATTTAAAGTATATTCTGCCTGTTATCCTACCTGTTCTCATTCTTTTTTTACCTGTAACCAGCTTTCCCATTGAGGGATTAACTCAGGTTGAGCAGCGCGTTATAGCGATCTTTGTTATGGCGGCATTATGCTGGGTGTTAGAGCCTATTCCTATCTATGCCACGTCAGTCTTAATTATTGTTTTTGAATTGTTGCTGATTTCTGATCATGGTTTGTGGTTTACAACCAACGAACACCCGGAAATCCAAGGACAATTACTCACCCAGGATACCATTATGGCCACCTTTGCCTCGCCTATTATTATGCTGTTTCTAGGCGGATTTTTTTTAGCGATGGCGGCAACTAAATATCGCTTAGATGTAAACCTGGCCCGGGTGTTATTACATCCTTTTGGTCAGCGTCCAAAGAATGTGATGCTTGGCATTATGCTTATTACTGCTGTTTTTTCCATGTTTATGAGCAATACAGCCACAACCGCTATGATGTTATCCATTTTGGTGCCGGTTTTGGCCTTATTTGATAAAGAAGACTGCGCAAGGGTCGCCTTTGCTTTGTCGGTTCCTGTTGCCGCTAATATCGGCGGTATTGCCACCCCGATCGGTACGCCTCCGAATGCCGTTGCATTAAAATATTTAGTGGATGAATACAGTATCAGCTTTTCTGAATGGATGGCGATAGGCGTACCGTTTGTAGCCATTATGCTGCTGATCGCCTGGGCATTATTAAATCATCTTTTTCCGGCAACGAGACAAACGGTACAACTTGATATTGAAGGTAAATTTTTAAAAACACCAAAAGCGATATTAGTTTACGCCACATTTATATTGACCATTTTATTATGGCTGCTGGGTGGAATTCACGGCATGAGCTCTTATGTTATCGCGATGATCCCCGTCGCGGTATTCTCGACATTTAAAATTATCACTAAGGATGATTTAAGAAATATTTCATGGGATGTTTTATGGTTGGTTTCAGGTGGTATAGCGTTGGGCGTCGCACTGGATGAATCCGGTTTGGCAGAGCATGTGGTGTCAACAATTCCCTTCGGTACTTTTCATCCGTTGTTACTGATTATCGGCGCTTCTTTTCTGTGCTTATTAATGGCAAATTTTATGTCCAATACAGCCACCGCCAACCTGATATTACCCTTAGTCGCAGCCTTAGGTGCGTCCATGCAATCCTTACTGCCTTTTGGGGGACAGGTGGTACTAATTCTTGCGGTAACCTTTTCTGCATCTTTAGGCATGTCACTTCCAGTCAGTACCCCGCCAAACGCATTAGCCTATGCCTCAGGCGAAATTAAGAGTACACAAATGCTTAAAGTAGGGGTAATAATTGGCATTATAGGTTTAGCCGTCACCTTTACCATGCTGCTTTTATTGAATAAACTAGGCTTAGTGGGAATCTGAAAAATATGACATACTTATGCCCATGATACTGCAAGATGCAAAGTCAGCAAACCGTTAAACAGGTAAATATTGCACAGGGCTAATTTGTGAAAAATCCGAACATTGAAAATAAATTGCAAGACAAATTAAGCAGTTTCTCAACCCTTGAAGAAGCCTTCTTATATTTTGAAATCGGATTCGATAGCAATTTTATCGAGCAATACCGCAAAGAACTATTAAAACGTTTCACGGGTAATTTAATACAAAGCCGTGCGGACAACTGGTTCTCCGGCCGGCGAGCCTTAAAAAAAGCTTATTGCAAAATTCAGCGGGCACGCCTGGATAAATCGACCCGCTCAGCCTGCCGCGGCTGTACCAGTTGCGAACGGCGCTAGGGTCTTATATGGACTCCCGCCGTATGTCAAAAAGAAATTACAAACAAAGTTAGATGCTGGCTTATATACGGGCTCAAGTTGAGGAGCTACCTCTGGCCTCTCATATGTTTTCGCACCTTCATGACTTTTCTGTTGAG
>NZ_JBFGZY010000131.1:0-11586 GCF_041586535.1 Psychromonas sp.
ATGATCTATTTATGCGTAGGAAAAATGGATGAAAGCAAGGCATTGATTGCAGTAACTAGTTGTTCTAATTACAAAATCAATAACGAAGCTAGCATTCATTTTAACAAGCATAAATGAATAGATAATTATCGGATTTGGTATAAGCATGATGCTCAAGTGACCCATCAAATAGCGCTTTAAAAAATGCCCATGACAACACTTCGCCATATTAACCATTATTTATAGTATTGCGCTTTATTAAATCGCTAAAATTTGCGTAGAAAAATTAAAAAGCGCCAGGTCTTTAATTGAGTTATAGCAGGTTATTAGGGTTGAAAATAAAGAAGTTATATTGGCAAGCAGTATTGAGCAGGTATCCCCATGATACTTCAAGATGCAAAGTCAGCAAGGTAAATGGTGCCGAGATGCTAACATAAAATTGAAGTGTAGTTATGCGGATTGATATTGGAGTTATAACACAATAAAACTACTGTAAAAATACAGTAGTTTTATAAAGTTCAGGGATAGTTGTGAACTTTGCAGACCTGACACATAACCAACTCATTGGGTATCAGGTAGTAGAAATATCTACTTTTTCTGAGCTTATTTTGCTGCTTTAATTTTTGCAACCATACCGTCATACATCGCATTATCCAAGAAATTAGTTAATGAGATATGCTCGGCATTTGGCGCATGTTTACGTGCTCTGTCGGTCAAATCTTTATGGGTAACCACAATATCAACATCATCAGGCAAATCATTGATAGCGGTATTAAGCACTTCGATATTTAAACCGGCTGCCTGTACTTTTTTGCGTAACAGACTTGCTCCCATTGCGCTGGAACCCATACCGGCATCACAAGCTACAATGATTTTTTTCACTGCAGATAAATCCGCTTTTACAGCAGTAGCAGCCTGGCCTTTAGAAGTGGACTTCATATCCTTCATCTGGTCTGCCGCTTTTTCTAGCGCGTCTTCTTCACCTGCAACACTTTTCTGGGTTTTCATTAACACAGAAGCAACCAGGAAAGAAACAACCGCAGCAGCTGCAACCGCTAAAAGAACACCAACGTAAGCCCCCTTAGGTGTCATCACTAAAACAGCAAAGATAGAGCCCGGAGATGCTGGAGAGATAAGACCTGCGTTAAACAAAGTCAGCGTGAATACGCCAGACACACCACCGGCAATAACTGCCAGAATAAGACGCGGATTCATCAATACATACGGGAAGTAGATTTCATGAATACCACCAAAGAAGTGGATGATCAGAGCACCAGGCGCCGATTGTTTTGCAGAGCCTTTACCAAAAATAATGTAAGCTAATAGCAGACCTAAACCAGGACCCGGGTTTGCTTCAATTAAGAAGAAAATCGATTGGCCAACAGATTCAGACTGAGCAATACCCAATGGAGTGAAAATACCATGGTTAATCGCATTGTTCAGGAATAATATTTTTGCCGGCTCAACAAATACAGAAGTCAAAGGAAGCAGGTTATTGGCAACTAAAACATCAACACCGGCAGCAAGACCGTTTGATAAAAGCTTAACAGCAGGACCGATAATCAGATAAGCAAAAATTGCCAGAATCATACCCAGAATGCCCGCTGAGAAGTTGTTCACCAGCATTTCAAAACCGCTTTTCACTTTACCGTGAATCGCCGTATCAAATTTCTTAATAGCCAGACCACTTAACGGACCAACAATCATCGCACCCATAAACATCGGAATATCTGTGCCAACAATAACCCCCATTGTTGCAATTGCACCAACAACGGCACCACGCTCACCTGCAACAATTTTACCACCAGTATAACCAATCAGCAGTGGCAGCATATACACGATCATCGGGCCGACCATGGTCGCTAATGTTTCATTGGGTATCCACCCGGTTGGGATGAATAAAGCAGTGATTAAACCCCAGGCAATAAAGGCGCCGATATTGGGCATAACCATATTTGATAATAAACGACCAAAGTTCTGAACTTTGACCTTAGATTGTGATGACAGCATAATTTGCTCCGTGCATGTATGTTCGCCTGAATTGGCAAAATAATTAATGTGGTTGAAACTTCCACCACTAAAGCTATCATAAAAATTAAAATTTGCACTGCGAGACGGGAATACAATGAGCCATCGCACAAATGCAAAAAACAATGCAAAAATATAGCGGTTCAGATCAAATTTTAAACGGTAAAATTAAGACAAAATAACTTTCACAGCGTCTTAAATGTAAAATATCGTTACACGCATCACACAAACTGACGAAGCAATGTGAAAAGTAAAGCCGACCAGGATCACAAAAAATAAAATTAATAACAGTCAAAAATGGTTGACAAGAAAAATCCCTGCTCAAAAAGGCTAAATAGACAACTTAATTATATATAAAAAGCAATTTATGTAATTTTATTACAACAGGGATTTTCAGGAAAAACTATCGGTTCTGCCGGCACTATGCTAATGCCTTGTTTGCGATATCCTCTGCCGCGTGCGCCAGCCACATGATCAGCAGAAGGCCTGGGAATAGCGGCGATAAATCAGAAACAGGTAAAGAGTGATGCTTCAGAGCAGCATATTGCACTCTGGGACTTTTCTGCCTGTATTACTGTTACTGCAGAGACTATTGGCGATCCCACACCGTTTTTTCGGCATTTTCCATACCTTCAAACCCGGCTCATTTTGCGCCCACATCTTAATTAACCTCAACTCTGGATAATGGGATCGAAATTCCCTTTAATATCAACATATTAAAGATTTGCATTATACGGTGCTGTATCGATTTGCTTATCCAGAATTGAGGTTAATTACTAACGGACAGCACCAGCGCCTTGAAGATGGCATGAAAATCAACTTCACCTTCACCAATAACAAGATCTTTACCCCCACCCACTGCAGCCGCCCGAGGCTCACAACCTGTCTTTGAGGTGAATTTGTACGATATGATCCTGACTAACCTTAAGCTCTGTAAAGAGATCGTGACCGGCCATTCGAACACAACGGATACGCAAAGCGAGTGCGCCAGCCTTTTCCATAGTAATAACAAGGCTTTTGCATGAAGCTGAGTAATAAATCGTCTCAGGAGCTCACAATATTGTGCATCATACTTGCCAGGCATGATTAAACTGTGGGAACATTTGCCCAATCAATGACCATTTGTAGACCATTGATCAATTTAGACTATCAAGCAGAGAGTAATAGAGATGTCTCAGATAAAGATCCCCCCCGTAGACTCAAGCAGCGATGATCGTGAAATACTGACAGAGATTGCCATCCTCTATTATCAGGAGGGAGCGACTCAGGAGGAGATAGCAAAAAAATTCTCCATTTCGCGCATTAAAGTCGGACGTCTGCTGCGCAAAGCGAGAGAAGAAGGCATTGTCGAGATTAACGTGCGCTACCACCCCATCTATAGCGCGCAACTCGAACAACGCTTAGTTGAAAAATTCAACCTTAAACGTGCTCTGATTGCTTTAGATAATGCCGATAATCAGGAACAGCGCAAACAGGTTGCGGTACTTGTCTCGGCTTTTCTCGCCAATAACCTTCAGGATAATAGCAGCGTTGCTGTCGGCCAGGGTCAAAACGTTGCCGCCGTTGCTGATTATGCCGGGATTGTGCCGCAACGTAATGCGCACTTTGTTTGCGCCATCGGCGGCACCCACCGCAGTGGCGACAGTATTAATGCGGATCATATATGCCGTCAACTGGCTAAAAAGTTTGGTGGAAGCAGCGAAACACTTTATGCACCAGCTTATGTCAACAGTTCAAAAACCCGCGCGGATTTTCTTGCTCATAACACTATCGCTGAAACATTAAAGCAAGCAAGAAATGCCGACTTTGCCCTGGTGGGCGTCGGTGCTATGAATGAAAACAGTCACATGGTTAAGTTAGGTTGGTTTAGCCAGCAGGAGTTTGCAGAAGCACGCCTTAATGAGGGTATCGTTGGTGATATCGGCGGTTTTGATTTCTTTAAACTTACGGGTGAAAATGCCAGAACCCGATTAAGAGACAGGGTCATTGGTTTAGATACTGAAGATTTACGCCGTATTCCCAATGTGATTGCCGTAGCAAGCGAAGAAAGAAAAGCCTTAGCCCTGCTCGGCGCACTGCGTACCGGCAGTATTGATATCTTAGCAACCAGTGTAAGTTGTGCGATGACTTTATTAAATATGGCGGAATAGTCCCTTACAGGTAATAACAAGCAGAGCGGCAGAAAATTAATCTCGCCGTTTTTACAGCCTCCCGGAACATATAACACACCAGCAAACAAGTGTTCATCAATTTTACATTAAAAAAAAAAGAAAACACAAAGTCACCAGATGAAAAAGTGACCTGCATCGCTATTAATTGCTTTTCACATTGACATATCATGATAAAAACATGAGCATCCATAAAAACAAATGTTTCACGGCGATTCATATGCTCAAGCATTCTGCAAATGGCGGAATAATAATAAATCGCTATCTTTTTAGGGTCTGTTGATCTTTCGAGATTGTTTTTGCAGCAGTTTGTTGGTTCTTTATACAAGGCAGGGCCTGCGTAGTGTAGTTATTCTACATAAACAGGTGATAACGCAGTAGAAAGAGCCAACAAGCGCTGCCCGAAGGGTTCGGCTAAAAGCGTTTTACTCTTGGTTGCGGGGTATTTACTTAGAATGACGAAGCTACACGCGTCGCGATTAAACGCTTTTATCTCGAACAAAAATTAACCGCGAAGGAACAAGCCCCTAGTAAAACCTGTTAAATACAGTTCAAGCACAATATTAAGGCGGAATGAAAATGAGTAATAAATTAGAGCAACTTCGCAAATACACTACTGTAGTCGCTGATACAGGCGACGTTGAAGAGATCGCCAGGTACCAGCCGGAAGATGCGACCACTAATCCATCGTTAATTTTAAAAGCCGCTCTACTATCTGATTATAAACACCTTATCGAGGCGTCCATCGCTTATGCTAAATCTCAAAGTGACGATAAAGCGCAACAGATTGTAGACACCTGTGACATGCTGGCGGTCAATATTGGTAAAGAGATTCTTAAAGTAATCCCGGGACGTATCTCTACGGAGGTTGATGCACGTTTATCCTACGATACTGAAAACAGCGTTATCAAAGCACGCCAGCTAATTAAAAAATATAATGATGCCGGCATCAGCAATGATCGTATTTTAATTAAGCTCGCCTCCACCTGGGAAGGTATTCGCGCGGCTGAAATCCTGGAAAAAGAAGGTATTCATTGTAATCTGACCCTTTTATTCTCTTTTGCTCAGGCACGTGCCTGTGCGGAAGCCGGTGTCACCCTGATTTCTCCTTTTGTCGGCCGCATTATGGACTGGTATAAAGGCAAAGAAAAACGCGATTTTATTGGTGCGGAAGATCCCGGGGTCATTTCTGTTTCGGCTATTTACAACTACTATAAAGAGCATGGTTACAAAACAATCGTGATGGGTGCCAGCTTCCGTAACATCGGAGAAATACTTGAGCTGGCCGGTTGTGATCGTCTGACTATCTCACCTCAACTCCTACAGGAATTAAAAGATAGCGAAGGTGAGGTAGTAGAAAAACTTTTAGACTCCAAAGGTACGAAAGGACGCCCGACTGCAATGTCTCACACAGAGTTCCTCTGGGAACACAACCAAGATCCGATGGCCGTTGAAAAACTCGCTGAAGGGATCAGAAACTTCGCGGTTGATCAGGCTAAGCTTGAAACCATGATTGCAGATCTTCTGTAAAACCGGCCCGAGATAAAGCGACGCTAGCGTCGCTTTTTTTTGCTTTAAATTATTTTAAAACAGGTATTAATATGCAACGAAAAATTTTAGCAAACGCTATCCGCGCCCTAAGCATGGATGCAGTACAGAAGGCAAATTCAGGCCATCCGGGCGCGCCGATGGGCATGGCTGACATCGCGGAAGTGTTATGGAGAGATCATTTACAACATAATCCTAATAACCCTAACTGGGCGGATCGCGACCGCTTTGTACTGTCCAACGGACATGGTTCAATGCTGCTCTATTCATTACTTCACCTGACCGGCTATGGGCTCTCCATCGATGATTTAAAAAACTTCCGTCAGCTGCATTCTAAAACTCCCGGTCATCCTGAATACGGCTATGCAGCGGGTATTGAAACAACCACAGGTCCACTGGGACAAGGGATTGCGAATGCCGTCGGGATGGCCATCGCAGAACAAGCCATGGCAGATCAATTTAACCGTGATGGTCATGCTATTGTTGACCACTTTACCTACGCTTTTATGGGTGACGGCTGCATGATGGAAGGCATTTCTCATGAAGCTTGCTCGCTGGCGGGCACATTAGGCTTAGGCAAGCTAATCGCTTTCTGGGATGACAACGGTATCTCCATTGATGGCAACGTCGAGGCGTGGTTTAGTGATGATACGCCGAAGCGTTTTCAGGCCTACGGCTGGCATGTTATTCCCGCTGTGGATGGACATAACAGTGAAGCAATTAACGCAGCGATTGTCGCGGCTAAATCCGAGCCAAATAAACCCACTTTAATCTGCACCAAAACAATTATCGGTTTTGGTGCACCCAATAAAGGCGGTTCACACGATTGTCACGGTGCCCCACTAGGTGAAAAGGAGATAACCGCTGCACGTAAATTCCTTGACTGGCAGCACGCGTCCTTTGAGATCCCGGCAGATATTGCTGCGCAGTGGAATGCACAACAGGCTGGTACAGCCAAAGAAGCAGCATGGGACGAGAAGTTTGCCGCGTACTCGGTTGCCTACCCTGAGCTGGCAGCGGAATTTAAACGCCGCAATGCGGGTGAACTTCCTGCAAATTGGGAAGTGGAAAGCAGTAAAATCATTAGCCACCTGCAGGCTAACCCGGCCAATATTGCATCGCGTAAAGCATCACAAAATACTCTTGAAGCCTTCGCTAAATTAATCCCTGAATTGATCGGTGGCTCAGCAGATCTTGCCCCTTCCAACCTGACTATGTGGTCCGGTTCCAAAGCGCTTAAAGCAGGTGATTTCAGCGGCAATTATATCCATTACGGGGTACGTGAATTCGCTATGACCGCTATCATCAACGGCATTGCCCTACATGGTGGTTTTGTGCCTTACGGAGCAACATTCCTGATGTTTATGGAATATGCACGTAACGCGATGCGTATGGCTGCATTGATGAAAATTCGGAATATTCAAGTTTATACCCATGACTCTATCGGTTTAGGTGAAGATGGCCCGACCCACCAGCCGGTTGAACAGATTTCGTCACTACGTTTAACACCCAACATGAGTACCTGGCGCCCCTGTGACCAGGTTGAATCGGCTGTTGCATGGAAACTTGCTATTGAACGTAAAGACGGCCCTACTGCACTGATTTTTTCACGGCAAAACCTTGCCCAACAACAACGTGATGCGCAGCAGGTAGCAAACATTGCCAAGGGTGGTTACATCCTGAAAGACTGTGCCGGCAAACCGGATCTGATTCTGATCGCCACCGGGTCTGAAGTTGAACTGGCCAGCGAAGCTTATGCTCAACTGACCGCAGAAGGTAAAAATGTACGTGTTGTTTCAATGCCTGCAACCGATACTTTTGATAAACAGGACGAAGCTTACCGCGAGAGCGTCCTGCCTTCACAGGTCACCGCGCGTATTGCTATCGAAGCCGGTATTGCTGACTTCTGGTACAAATACGTTGGTTTCGGCGGGAAGATCATCGCTATGACAACCTTTGGTGAATCTGCGCCAGCGGATGAATTGTTTAAGATGTTTGGCTTCACCACGGAAAATGTGGTTAACAGCGCAAGAGAGTTGCTGGCTTAACTTTACTCAGGCCGGTAATAATGCAGTGCTATTTTTACAAATAATAAAGCAGCACTGCAGACAATGAGTGATTTAAATAACAGCAGAGAAGATATGGTATTTACCCGGGTTACTATCAGCTGCGCCACTTGATCGAGCAGCCCATACTCGGAACCTGCTCTGTCGGGCCCCGGCCGGTTTTGGCAATCATACGCATGGCATTAACTAATTCCGGCACCCGGTGCGCAGCATCCCCCATCCGGGCATCATCCAAACGACCACGATACTGAAGTTCACCTTGACTGTTAAAAGCAAAGAAATCCGGTGTACACACCGCACCGTACAACTTGCCTACAGACTGCTCCTGATCCACCAGATAAGGAAATGGAAAGTTATGTTTTTGAGCAAATTTTTTCATATTTTCCGGAGAGTCTGCTTCTACATAGTTATAGTCATTGGACATAATCGCCACAACATTAATACCTTCAGCCATCAGCAGTTTTGTATCCTGTACAAGACGTTGGGCGATACGCTGCACGTAGGGACAATGGTTGCAGATAAAGGCAATCAACAGCCCTTTTTCACCGAGCTGCTCAGACAGAGTAAAAGATTTACCATCGACATCTTTTAAAGTGAAATCAGGAGCCTTCCAGCCAAAATCACAAATTGGGGTTTCAAGTAACATAATAAAATCCTCTGAATTGAAATAACCTCAAGCACATTGTATTAAGAGATCCGTCCGGTAAATTATACCAATCTGTTCAGGCAAAAAGCTAAAAGCAGGTTGCCCGCTTGATAGTCAAGCCGTCTATTTATCTACCCCAATTCTACAGCAACCATGCAGGAATTAATTCACCTCAACTCCGGATAATGAAAGCGTCATTGCTTTTGGGGTCTGTTGATCTTTCGATATTGTTTTTGCAGCAGTTTGTTGGTTCTTTATACAAGGCAGAGCCTGCGTCGTGTAGTTCTTCTACATAAACAGGCGATAACGCAGTAGAAAGAGCCAACAAGCGCTGCCCGAAGGGGGCGGCTAAAAGGTTTTACTCTTTGTTGCGAGGTATTTACTTAGAATGACTAAGCTACACGTCTCGCGTCGCGATTAAAACGCTTCTATCTCGAACAAAAATTAACCGCGAAAGATCCACAACCCCTAATCTCATAATGTTAAAGTTATATTATTGCATAGATTTTCTTATCCAGGGCAGGATTCATTACCAAGCTTCTTTTTCCACCTGCTTTTCAATTAAGCGAAGCGGGCAATCCTTTGCCTTTATTTAAAGAAGAAAGCCTACCCAAAGTGGGATCTAGATCACTTTATTTATTTTTTGTTGTTTTTGACATTTGTGACAAGGATCAATATAACAGTTAATTGATATTTATTTTACGTGACCAAAGTCACAAAAATTTACCCTGTAAAACAAAGGGTAAATTTCTGTGGTAAATTCTCGCTGTAATTTAGTGGTTGTAACTTATTAATTAATGGTTTTGACAAATCAAATTTAAACTTTTGCCAAGCCGCTCACAAACAATGCGCTATCACGCAGCATACGGAGTTTATTATGAACGCAAAAATGAGAGTCCAGAGTTTCGGACGTTTCTTATCCAATATGGTTATGCCTAATATCGGCGCATTTATCGCCTGGGGTATAATCACCGCACTTTTCATTCCGACGGGATGGCTGCCAAATGAAACGTTAGCAGGTATAGTTGACCCTATGCTTACCTACCTGTTACCAATGCTGATCGGTTTTACCGGCGGTAAACTGGTTGGCGGCGAACGTGGCGCAGTAGTTGGTGCGATTGCCACTATGGGCGTTATTGCCGGTGCGGATATGCCAATGTTTATGGGTGCTATGGTGGTTGGTCCTTTGAGTGGCCTGGCAATTAAAAAGTTTGATACTGCAATTCACGGCAAAGTAAAAAGCGGTTTTGAAATGTTAGTGAATAACTTCTCTGCCGGTATCGTCGGTATGATCTGCGCAATCCTTGCATTTTTGTTAATTGGCCCACTGGTAAAAAGCCTATCAATAGTTTTAGCAGGCGGAGTTCAGTTCCTTGTTGATGCCGGTGCACTGCCGCTAACATCACTTTTTGTCGAGCCGGCGAAAATCCTGTTCCTTAATAACGCCATCAACCACGGCATCTTCACACCACTGGGTATCCAACAAGCGGATGAGTTGGGTAACTCTATCATATTCCTAATGGAATCTAACCCGGGTCCTGGTCTGGGACTGCTATTAGCTTACGTATTCTTTGGTAAAGGCTCTGCAAAACAGTCTGCAGCGGGTGCCTCTATCATCCATTTCTTTGGTGGTATTCAGGAAATTTACTTCCCATATGTGTTGATGAATCCACGTCTGCTGCTTGCTGTTATTGCCGGTGGTATGACAGGTGTATTCATGCTGACTCTCTTTGGTGGTGGTCTTGTTGCACCAGTTTCACCTGGCTCTATCTTTGCTATTTTATTAATGGCGCCTAAAAGCTCTGTGGTTGGCGTGCTACTTTCTGTTGGCGCAGCCGCTGCGGTTTCATTTATCGTTTCTGTTGTGTTAATGAAAACGCAAGGTGAAAAAGAAGAAGATGACGACGCACTGTCAAAAGCCAGCAGCGCAATGAGTGGTATGAAATCAGCTGCTAAAGGGCAGACTGCTGCAAAAGAAATTGATATGGCAAAAGTGACTAAAATTATCGTAGCTTGTGATGCGGGTATGGGTTCAAGTGCGATGGGTGCAGGCTTACTACGCAAAAAAGTTCAGGCTGCAAACTTAGATCTTTCAGTAACAAATATGGCAATTAATGATCTGCCTGGTGATGTTGATATTGTGGTTACCCATAAAGATCTGACCGGACGTGCGATAAACCATGCTCCAAATGCACATCATATCTCTCTTTCTAATTTCTTAGATAATGCGCTCTATGATGGTTTGGTTGCAGAATTAGTGGCAGCTAAAAGTACTCCAGCAGCATCTGCTGCTGCTCCGCAAACCCCAGCGGCACCGGTTGCCGAGGTGGTTGCTGAGGAGTCAGACAAAACGCTGAAACTTACTGAGAAAAATATTTTATTAGGCCTGAAAGCAAAAACAAAAGAAGAAGCAATTCAGTTGGCCGGTGATCACCTGGTCAGCCTTGAATACGCTGCACCTGAGTATGTACCAGGTATGTTTGCCCGCGAAGAGTTAGTATCAACTTACCTTGGCGAGTCTATTGCTGTACCGCACGGTACGATTGAAGCTAAACAATTCGTACAAAAAACCGGTATTGCTTTCTGTCAGTACCCAGAAGGTATCCAGTGGGGTGAAGATGAAGATGATATTGCCCACCTGGTTATCGGTATTGCCGCACAAGGTGATGAGCATATTAACGTAATCACTGCAATCACCGGTGCACTGGATGATGAAGAAGCGGTTAAATGCTTACAAACAACCACTAACCCCTCAGATGTACTGCGCATTCTAGGTCAGTAACTCCTTATTGTACGCCCCCTGTCTGGGGGCGTACAGATCGCTATTTTAGCCTTTTTAACTTTAGGAAATTATAATATGAAAGCATTACATTTTGGCGCGGGCAATATCGGCCGCGGTTTTATTGGTAAATTGTTAGCTGATGCAGGTATTCAGGTGACATTCGCAGATGTAAATGAAACAGTTGTGAACGCACTGATCGAGCGTAAAGAGTATGATGTTAAAGTTGTCGGTGCTGAGTGTGTCGTTGAAAAAGTAAAAAATGTTACGGCCATTAATTCAACTGATCCGGCAATTGTAAAACTGATTGCAGAGTCTGATTTGGTGACTACTGCGGTAGGCCCTACGGTTTTAAATATTATTTCAAAAACG
>NZ_JBFGZY010000132.1:0-11551 GCF_041586535.1 Psychromonas sp.
CACAAAATCGTATGGAACGATTTTGAACAGCTTTAGCTGGCCACAAAGTGGTGAAGAACAGGACGTTCTGAATCAAATCAATAACAAAGACTAAAACGTAGTTTTATGTCTAGCTAGCATTCATTTTAACAAGCATAAATGAATAGATAATTAGCGGAATTGGTATTACTTTAATATTTGTGTATAAGAATCAGGTTGAGAGCTGAAAGCATTTATACCCATGTTCCTTCAAGATGCAAAGTCAAAAGCATCTTGAAGTAACATGGGTATACTATATACAAACACCTCAAAGAGAGTTTTATTAAAGTCCCTGTTCCATAGATAAGGAAGGCATATCGCAAGAGGGAACCCCCACCACCTTAGCAGGAACACCGGCTACAGTGGTATGAGGAGGTACAGCTTCTAACACTACGCTGCCTGCCCCAATTTTCGCGCCAATACCAATTTCAATATTACCAAGCACTTTAGCACCTGCTCCAATCATTACTCCCTGACGAATCTTAGGATGGCGATCACCTCCCACTTTCCCTGTTCCGCCTAAGGTTACCCCCTGTAATAGCGAAACATTGTCTTCAATAACTGCTGTTTCACCAATCACAACGCCGGTAGCATGGTCAAACATAATACCTTTACCTATCTTCGCTGCAGGATGAACATCAACAGCAAATAATTCAGAGCTGCGGTTTTGCAGATAGAGGGCTAAAGGGATACGATTATTATTCCATAACCAATGCGCTACACGGTGAATTTGAATTGCCTGAAAACCTTTGAGATAGAGTAAAGGAGTTGAATAATCATCAACAGCAGGATCTCGGTCCTGGACAGCAAGAATGTCAGCCATTGCTGCCTCAACAATTTCCGGTGATTTTGAAAATGCCTCATCAATCACTTCCCGCAATAAAATTCCCGGCATAGTATGATGATCCAGGTGATTTGCCAGTTGGTAACTTAAAGCCGATTTTAAGCTGTGATGATTTAATATCGTAGAATGAAAAAAACTAGCTAAAATGGGCTCACTAGCGGAATAATCCCACGCTTCTTCTCGTATTTTTTTCCATAATTTTTTCTGCGCGGCATCCATTAAATATTACCCTCAATATAGTTATCTGGCGACGTTTCAAATTGTAATTTATCATTCAACTTTTCCTCCTTAACCACCGACAGTGGATCAAGGTGAATCAGTATATCTGTGTGAGGAAAAGCAAGATCTAATGCCTCTTCTACCAGATCCGCCTTGTTATGTGCCTCTAATAAACTTTGATTATCATCAAGCTCTAAGTGTAACTGAATAAATTTAGTATTACCCGACTGTCTGGTGCGTAAATCATGCACACCACGCACCCCGTTAACATGGTAAGCAATTTTAAGAATTTTTTCCGCATCGGATTTAGGTAACTGTTTATCCATTAGAGCATCAATTGACAGGCGGCCAATTTGCCATGCACCATGGAGAATATAAACACTCACAGCAATAGCAAATACGCCATCCGCCCAATGCCAGCCCAATCCGGCCAACACCAGCGCTAATAATACCGCGCCATTCATCGCAATATCTGTCCGGTAATGTAAGGAATCGGCTTTAATCGCCATGCTGCCGGTTTTTTTGACAACATAGGTTTGAAAAACAACCAGCAGTACAGTAATTATTACAGAGAAAACCATCACTGCAATACCAATATCCGATGCGCTTATCTGGTGCCCGTTTACCAGTGAGGAGATACCGTTAAACATCAGATAGATTGAGGTACCGGAAATAAACGCAGCTTGCGCCAACCCGGCAAGACTCTCCGCCTTCCCGTGCCCGAAACGGTGATCATCATCGGCAGGCTGCAGCGCAACTTTAATTGCCAGCAGGTTAATAATAGAGGTTGTCACATCCATTAGCGAGTCGGTTAACGTGGCTAATATACTCGCCGAGCCGGTCATGATCCACGCGACCAGTTTAACGATAATTAGTAGAGAGGCAGCGAATATAGCTGCACGACCGGCAAGATTTACTAACCGGGCGTATTCTGCTTTGTTTAAATTATTTGACAAAAATCACACCTGTAGCATAACAATCAATTAAGCGGACATTATACCCTACCCGCTTAGAAATGCGAATTTCAACGACCAATCAAAGAGTTACAAGATAACACTAAATGACCGCATAATGCTAACGAGCAGATACATTATTCTGTTTAACATACTGTTTTCAACTGCAAACATCCGCAACAGCTAACTCCTCAATTTTGCGTGAAAAATCCCCCTCACACAGTGTAAATAAACGTAAAGAATCACATAACAACTTAAAAATACTGTCTAATAACGGAAAAATAATCTGCATTACGTTATTAAATTGATAATGCATTTAAATGTACCAGAACACTATTTTTACACAGGCCCTCCGATAAGTGGCTTATACTTATACGAAGGTTTTTTTTTATAAGGCCAGTACATGAATAAATTACTACTCATTGATGATGATAACGAACTTGTTTCCCTGCTTGCAGAATTTCTTTCCTTGGAAGATTTTGTTGTTGAGACCGCATGCGATGGTGAAAGCGGATTACACAAAGCACTTAACGGGGATTATGACCTGATATTATTAGATGTCATGATGCCACGTATGAATGGTTTGGAAATGTTACAACTGTTACGCCAAAAAAGTGCCGTCCCGGTATTAATGTTAACCGCGAAGGGGGATGAAATTGATAAAGTACTGGGGTTTGAAATGGGCGCAGATGATTATCTGGCAAAACCCTTTAGCGAGCGGGAATTAATCGCACGTATCCGAGCAGTTCTGCGCCGCACCCAACTACAAAATACAGATCCGGTTAATAAAATAAGTCATTTAGATATTGAGCTTTTCCCTGCACAACAACAAGCAGTTTGTCAGGGTATTACTATCGAATTGACCGGGACTGAACTATTGTTACTAGAGAAATTTATCACTCACCCCGGGGAGCTATTTTCAAAAGCGGATCTAAGTGAGCAGGTATTAGACAAAAAATTAGAGCCTTTTGACCGTAGTATTGATATGCACTTAAGCAATCTGAGACGTAAACTACCGGCAAGACTCGACGGTCAGACCCGCGTCAAAAACTTTAGGGGACGTGGTTACATGTGGTTAGAAGGACAAAACCAGCTAAAGGAGGCTAGTTGATACTGCCCCCTGGCGTTTAAAACAGAGGAATTAAGCTCTTGAAAAAATTTAAGCTAAGTAACATTTTTCTATCTGAAAAATTCAAGAAACTCTTAATTCACTGGGGCAGTATCACCTCCCGTGCACCAATTAACTCGATGTTTGTAAAAATATTTTTGTCTTTTTGGTTTCTGATTCTATTATTAACCACCATATTGATTTCATTTCCTCTCTTAGATGACAGGCAACTACAAGATGTTACCAGCAGTGATTTAAACGATTTAACCTTAGTACGGGAAAGCCTGCAACGATCCGCAGAGCTCTACCCTGATGCAACTATCCAGGAATTAATCGACAACGATCCCGGCACGGATTTTCGCAGAATCTACCTAACGGATCTTTTTGGCCGTCTGATTAATGACAAGGCTCCGAGAAAAATGCGCCAGTTTATTCTCGATAGCGATTCATCTGAAACTCCGCAAAAAAAAATTCTGACCAAATTAACCTATCTAGGACCGGTTGTATTCGAGCATAATCAGCGCACCTACCTGCTCTATTTTTCAGCTCCTAACCAGAAGGAAACGCTGGAAGTCATTGAGTGGTTAATCGACAACCCCTTCTTATTACTGCTGACAGCTTTAATTATCAGCGCGCCAATCTGTGCAATATTGGCCTGGCATTTAACCCAACCGCTTCGTCAGCTGCAGGAAGTTGCTCATCTGGTTGCTCAGGGAGAACTTAATACCCGGTTTCCGACCATTAAGAATAGTGATGAAATAGAAAAACTGGCTAATTCAATGCAGCTGATGGTGCTTTTCTTAAAAAATATGCTTAACAATCAGCAACGACTGCTCAGTGACATTTCCCACGAGCTACGCTCCCCCTTAACCCGCTTAGGCCTGGCACTGGCGATCAGTAAAAAGCATTTCGGCGAAAGCAAAGACCTGCTGCGCATTGAACTGGAAACAAAAAGAATTGAATCCATGCTAACGGAAGTGTTAAACCTGTCGCGTATCCAATTAACACCAGTGCAGAAAGAGAGAATTGCGCTTAATGAATTTCTCGAGGAGCTTTTTTTAGATGCCGAGTTTGAAGCCAATGAATACGGAAAAATATTTACCTACCCGAGATTATCAACGGTTAAAATCAATTTATATCCTGAATTTGCCTATCGTGCTATCGAAAATGTAATCCGGAATGCCATTAAATATGCGCAGCACAAGATTAACGTTAAAATAAGCATAACAGTGCTGACTATCATTGTAAGTATTGAAAATGACGGCCCGTTAATTCCTGAAAGTGAATTAAAAAATATTTTTCGTCCTTTTTATCGTTTAAGTGAAGCCAGGGAGCGTGAAACAGGCGGGGAAGGGTTAGGATTGAGCATAGCTGAAAATGCCATGTTTAAACATGGAGGAAAGATTTGGGCAGAAAACATTGATAATAAAGTGTGTATGCACTTACAATTCCCCCGTTATGGTTAGATAAACTCGTTTACACCTGAAATTCCTGTCAATATACTAAAAGATAACTGCCTACTATGATTGAAATAGCACTGTATGAACCTGAGATTCCACCGAACACAGGAAATATTATTCGCCTATGCGCAAACACCGGCTGCATTTTACATTTAATTGAGCCCTTGGGTTTTGAGCTGGATGATAAAAAAGTGCGCCGGGCGGGACTTGATTACCACGAAATGACTCATGTTTACCGGCATAAAAATTATGATGCTTTTTTACAGGCAGTCTCCGGCAAAAGAATTTTTGCCTGTACCACAAAAACAACCACCTTCCATAGCCAGGCAGACTTTCAATCGGGAGACGTATTATTATTCGGCCCGGAAACTCGTGGCCTGCCGCCTGAGATCCTCGATATTTTACCAACCGAGCAGAAATTGCGTATTCCAATGCGGGCAACAAGCCGTTCGATGAATTTATCTAATGCAGTATCCGTCTTCGTCTATGAAGCCTGGCGTCAACTCGATTTTGAGGGAGCTGTATAAAAAAACAGACTGTTAGCTGACAGCCGTCGGCTAACGGTTTCTTATTCCGGTTGCAGATACTCAATGAGCATCTGTACTGTGCGGTTACCTCTGAACTCATTAACATCCAGACGATAAACACAATTCGCTTTTTTTAGCGTCGGATTAGGCCATAGCGCCACATCCACATTAAATGCGATCGCTTCAATGGCTTTGCCATCGACTTCCAGGGTCATTTTTAAATGTTTTTCACCTACCAGACGCTGCTGTAAAATTTTAAAAACACCGTCAAACAACGGCGCAGGAAAACCCTGTCCCCATGGCCCTGCATCCCTTAACTCCTGGGCCTGCTCAAGGGTAAACTGATGGCCGCTTAACTGTCCGTCTGAGAGAATAATGTTGTTGAGAAGCTCAGTACTGACCTGCTCTTCAAGTACCCTGTTTAAGGTCGTTGCAAACAGCTCAAAGTCAGTTTCCTTTAAAGACAGTCCGGCAGCCATCGCATGTCCGCCGAATTTCAAAATGACACCGGGTAGTTTCTTATCCACCAGATCCAGCATATCACGGATATGCACCCCGGGAATGGAACGCGCAGAAGCTTTAATTTCGCCATTCCCTGCTTTTGCAAAAGCAATCGTAGGACGGTAATATTTTTCTTTAATACGGGAGGCAACCAGACCAATCACTCCTTGATGCCATTCACTTTCAAACAAGCAGATAGCATGAGGGATATTGCTTTCATCCAGTGCTAAATCCGCTAAATTTTTTAATGCTTCTTCCTGCATACTCTGTTCAATCTCACGACGCGATTGATTTAACGCATCTAATTCGTTGGCCAGTATGTTTGCCTGCTCTACATTTTCACATAACAGCAATTCCACCCCAAAGCTCATCTCATCCAGTCGCCCTGCAGCATTTAACCTTGGTCCTAATGAAAAACCTAAATCACTGGCCACTAACTGCACTTGGTTTCTTTTGGCAACGCTGATTAACGCACTGATACCGACCCGGCAAACCCCTGCCCGAATGCGCGCCAGCCCCTGCTGTACTAAGGTGCGGTTATTCGCATCCAGTACGACCACGTCTGCAACTGTGCCCAGAGCCACTATATCTAATAATGTGGCTAAATTAGGCGCTTTAATATTTGTAAAATAACCTTTCTGCTGCATAAAAGCGCGTAATGCCAGCATCACATAAAAAGCAACCCCCACACCGGCTAAATTTTTACTGGGGAAAGGACATCCCTCCTGATTGGGGTTAACAATCGCGTCCGCCTGCGGTATTTCTTCTCCCGGCAAATGGTGATCGGTTACTAAGACCTTCAGACCGTTATCTTTGGCATATTTCACCCCCGAGATACTGGAGATACCATTATCCACTGTCATCAATAATTGCGCCCCTCTGGCAATCGCCAACTCAACGATTTCCGGACTTAGACCATAGCCATAATCAAAACGGTTGGGAATAAGGTAATCAATATTGGTAAACCCTAAACCACGCAGGGCGAGAATACTGAGTGCGGTACTAGTCGCACCATCTGCATCAAAATCCCCGACCACAATGATTTTTTGAGAAGATAACAGCGCTTGATATAAAAGCTCACAAGCCTCTGTAATACCTTTTAGTTGCTGCGCATGCAGCAAACTTTTGGTGCTGTTATCTAACTCTTCCGCACTTTTTATACCACGATTAAGGTACAGTTGTTTTAATAAAGGGGAGCAGGGTAGGGAGATTGAAGCGGAAGCGATTGTAGGTCTTTTTGTTACTTGAACAGTGGGCATAATTTCTACCAATGTTTGTTTATAAAGATGATTGGGGTCTGCTGATCTTTCGAATACAAATTTTGCACGCAAAAGATCAGCTGCCCCTAATAAGCAGTGCGATATTTAATTTTCGCTACAGTTTATTAAATTAATCCGGCACAAAGGCGGTGTTATTGAACTAATTTTCTAAAACCTGCAGCAAACGCTGAGCAGGCAGATAACCCGGCGCCATCGAACCATCTTCTAAAATCAGAGCAGGCGTACCATTTACGCCGAGCAGACGCCCGAATTCATATTGCTCTTTTACCGTATTTTCACAGCTATTAGACGGGATAGATTTACGTTTTTTAGCACTATTCATCGCCTCTTTAGGGTCCTCAGCACACCAGATTGAAACCATATTCTGGTAGGTCGACGAATTCAAACCGGCACGCGGGAATGCTAAATAACGAATAGTGATCCCGGCTTTATTATAATCAGCCATTTCTGAATGTAACTTCTGGCAGTAACTGCAGGTCGGATCCGTAAACACCGTCACCACATGTTTTTCCTGATCTGCTTTAAAGACAATCATATCTTTTTCAAAAGCGGTTAATTTATCAATATTTTTTGCAATATTGTCCCGGCTTAACTGCGCCTTTTTCTGCTCGGTCAGGTTGAGCATCTGATTGTTCAGGTCGTAAATATTACCATATATTAAATGCGTCGCATCGCCACTAACATAATAGATATCACCCTTAGAGGTTACCTCATATAACCCTTCTATTACTGACGGATTGATGCCATCAACCGGGATATTAAGGCTTTGCATTTTCGATGTTATTTGTTCAACTGTAGAAGGCGATGTTGATTCACTGGCAGGTACAACAGCTGAAAAGCCAATTAATATAAGCGCACAAATAACACTTCTTTTAGAAAAAATAGTTGCCATAAAAACCTCATTTTTGTTTGATGGCATTAAAAAACTCTTAATACCCGAAAGTATAAGATTATGCCTAGGAAGCCCCGATTTGTGAATGTTTTAATTTGCCCGGCATACACACTGCGTACTGTGTCGTGTTTCTGGTTATTCTAGATCCATCCTGAGGTGATATCTCTGCATAGCAAAAATCATCAGGCACGCGGGTGGTGCTCATGATGCAGCTCCTTAAGCCTGTCTTTGGCTATATGTGTGTATATCTGCGTGGTGGAAAGATCACTGTGCCCCAACAACATCTGCACCACACGCAGATCCGCACCATAATTTAACAGGTGCGTAGCAAAGGCATGGCGCAGCACATGCGGCGATAATGCTTCTTTATCTATCCCGCATACCTGCGCATAATATTTAATACGGTGCCAGAATGTCTGCCTTACCATCACCGTTGCACGGCGGCTTGGAAATAATACATCGCTGCTTTGTCCCTTTAATAATTCAGGCCGCGCTTCTTCAAGATAACGTTCTACCCAGTAAATGGCCTCTTCTCCCAAGGGAACCAAACGGGTTTTATTGCCCTTACCGGTAATGCGCACAACCCCCTGCTTTAAGTTTATCTCTTCCATTGCGAGTCCGACCAGTTCTGATACACGTAAGCCGGTTGCATATAAGAGTTCAAGCATCGCTTTATCTCTAAATTGCACACTATCCGATAGATCCGGAGAAGACAACAAGCCGTCCACTTCTGATTCTGAAAGCGACTTAGGCAGCGGTTTTATAATTTTAGGACTTTCAAGCTTGGCACTGGGATCATCGTCACGCAGCTTTTCCCGACATAAATATTGATAATAACGGCGCAACGCGCTCATCAAACGTGCTGTTGAAGCATTTTTGTATTCTTTATCACCGTGCAGACGATCGCTGAAAAAATCAATTAAATCCATGGTCGACGCTGAACATAAACTAACCGTTCTTGCCATTAAAAAATCTTCGACCAGACGTAAATCATGACGGTAGGATGCTAAGGTATTTTGCGACAACCCTCTCTCCAACCATAATGAATCTAAAAATTGATCGATGCTTAATACTTCCATTAACGCTTCCTTATCTGTAAATTAACCGGGTTTTTAATTTATCAGGCTTTACTATATGAAAATCGGTTTATTTTATGGTTCGAGTACTTGTTACACTGAAATTGCAGCGGAAAAGATCCAGGCAACCATCGGTACCTCTCTGGTTGACCTATTTAACATAAAAACCACGCCCATTAGCAAGATAAATGATTATGATATTCTTATTTTAGGGATTTCAACCTGGGATTACGGGGAGCTTCAGGAAGATTGGGGCGCGTTGTGGGACGAGTTGGAGTCGGTTAATGTTAACAATAAAATTATCGCGTTATACGGGCTGGGTGATCAGGAGGGTTATAGCGAATGGTTTATTGATGCTGTTGGTATGCTGCATGACAAACTGCTACCGCAACATCCCAGGTTTATCGGTTACTGGCCAACGACGGGTTATGAATTTATCGCTTCCAAAGCCCTTTTAGCGGATCAGCCCTACTTTATGGGCCTGGCGCTCGATGAAGACACACAATATGAATTAAGTGATCAACGCATTGAAGAATGGTGTTTACAAATCCTCCAGGAAATACAGTTACTGCTCTGATCTTTCTCCAGCATTTAATATTGTACTATTATAAGTATCTTACCACGCACATTTTATTCAACTGCAAAACTGCGTTTTGCTTTGAGTTAATTTACAGGGACGCAGAGCGCACACTGGGAAAGGTAAGAGAGGCCCTTGAGTTTTTGCTCTGCCAGCCCGGTGTACTCTGTGGTAAATGATTGTCTGGTCTCTCTTTTGAAAAATAGCATTCTGTCCTGTCGAGTCATTAGGTAATATTTACTATTATACCAAATCCGATAATTATCTATTCATTTATGCTTGTTAAAATGAATGCTAGCTTCGTTATTGATTTGATTCAGAACGTCCTGTTCTTCACCACTTTGTGGCCAGCTAAAGCTGTTCAAAATCGTTCCATACGATTTTGTGTAATTAGAACAACTAGTTACTGCAATCAATGCCTTGCTTTCATCCATTTTTCCTACGCCTAAATAGATCATCTCATTAACGGAATTGGTATAATTCTTTTCTACTCCCTCCTCGCAGAAAACGTGGAGTGGAGCAATTCGAATCGTTATTGCCGAGGCATATTGAAAAAACAGCTCTAACACCTTGGGATTAACTCGCCAAGGTGAGTTTTGAGGCTTACATTCGATCTACGGGGAAATACTTTCAGAGTACTCAAAAGCGCCAATATCATAGGCAGCACCTTGCGGTCTTAATGTTCCATCAAAATCACTTTCGACTTCGATTATTGAGACTCCGGCATTAATTGCAGGACTGCCACTTTGTAGTCTTAGATTAATATCTAGCAGTGGATTCTCATTTACATTATTTAATGTATCAAGATTACTTCCTGAATTGTCTACACTGTTATTCCAAAATAAAGAGTATGAAATTTGAGAATTACCATCAACATTTTTAAATGCAATATTGGGGGTGCCTATCACCATATTATTCATGGCTTTCAAATTATCTCCCCCGGTTATACCATATGAATTCCCAATAAAATGGTTATTATATAGATAAATAGGTTCAGGAATGCTGGCTGCCCGGTAGTCTTCAGTAGTGTCACCGTTATCCATTAATCCCAATCCTACGTATACATTATCCTTAATTATATTATTATAAAAATAAAAGACTCTGTCAGATATTCCCGGATAGTCAATTAACTGGATTCCATCCTCACCATTTCCAGAGATTGTATTATTTCTTACGATAATATTTAGTGTTGGCCCGTTATAATTATGGAGTCTAATCTCCAGTCCATCATCACCATTATTTCTAATGATGTTATTTTCTATGATTGACTCAGAAGAACCATCCAAATCAATAGCATCATCAGTATTGTATTCAAATATATTATTTTTTACTATCGAACTTCCCCCCTCAAAATCTATACCATCTACAGTTCCAGTGATAGTAAAACCAATTATTTTCATAGGTTCTCCGATTGGAGTTTGAACAAAAAATCCATCGTTTCCACCACTGATAATTGTATTGGTAATATCTTGCTGATTTTCAGTATTAATAAAGTTAGATGCTATTGTAATCCTTTTTGAGACGATGAGGTCTCCAGGGTATGTACCTGGATAAACTAAAACCATATCTCCATCTTGTGCAGCATTAATAGCAGCCTGGATTGTAGAATAATCTGTCGGAACTCTCAGAGTATTGCCTAAGAAATCAGCCTCATCATCATCTACTTCTGACAAACACCCCGAATCATTTGGAAAATCGACTAAGCCATCAGCATCATTATCTATTCCATCTGAACATTGGGGCACAGCACAATCAAGAGAACATGATTGCCAGCTTTCACCAGCTCCGCAAATCCCGTCTCCACAATTAGTTTCATCTAACCCGGCTAAATTGATACACCCTAGATCAGCAACATCAGTTAAACCATCACCATCATTATCAATGCCATCATCACATTCATTGTTTCCATACTCACTGCTATCACTGGAACTGATACACCCTTGATCAGCCATATCTATTGCGCCATCACCGTCATTATCAATACCATCAGCACATTGGTAAACAGGAAGTTCAGTAGTATATTCGACAACCAAAAGCGCTGCATTTTGTGATTCACCATTATAAGATTCTGCTGTTCTCTCCCCGCTTCCCGTTAC
>NZ_JBFGZY010000133.1:0-11526 GCF_041586535.1 Psychromonas sp.
ACGAGAGATTCTGGTAGAGGTGTGTTTGGATTTTGAAGTAGAACTCACTGAGATTAACGGAGAACAGGACCATGTTCATTTACTTATTGAATACCCTCCGAAAGTCCAGTTAAGTAAATTTATCAACTCACTCAAGGGTGTTAGCTCTCGATTGATGCGAAAAGAGTTCCCCGATATACATCGTTATCTATGGAATGGTGCGTTATGGTCTCCCAGTTATTTTGCCGGATCATGTGGCGGTGCTGCACTAGATGCCCTGACGACTTATATCGAGCAACAAAATAGACCTAAGTAACGTTAATGCTTCGCATCAATGATTTTCATCACCGCCATGAATGACGGTGTTTTTCATCTAAATAAAGTAACACGGGCGCGGGATTCAGTCCGCATATGAACATTGCGCATTCTTTTTTCAATCAGCATAAGAAAAAACAAGACAAGCGGGCTAAAGCCCGCGCCCCAAAAAACTCCGATTCCCGTGTTGTTTTGGCGGGAATCTCAGAGTAATTATCACCATAAAACGTCCCTACTATCTAGGTATATTACTTAACGGCAGTTAAATTTGCCGCAAATTGCGATGATTTAACTGATGGCTCTTTGAGTAACAAACGCCAGAAATTAACCGTTAATTTATCAATGCTGCGGGATTCAGCATTCGCCAGCATCACCATCCCTATCTGCTTATCTTTTGAATAAGCAATAACCGCACGAAAACCTTCTACCCAACCACTATGAAAGTAGAGTATATCGTCATTATATTGATAGACACGCCAGCCAATGCCATAATGCGCATCGTCAATAGTGCCCTTCCAGGTTCGCCCCCGCAAATCTTTCGTCGTGCGGACGATTGGCTCCCTGACTGTTTCCAGTAAATTCACCGGTATAACATCGGGCGTATGCCCTAACTGGGCAACCAGCCATTTGCTCATATCTGTAATACTGGCATTGATGCCTGCGGCGGACTCAACTTTGTAGAAATCGGGTTTTACTTTCACCTGATGCCATGGCCCTTTGCGACTGACTTTAATATGCGGATGCGCTTTATTAACGGTATTTTGATAAGCAGTGTAACCGACACTCGCATTTTTCATCGCCAGAGGGGCAAAAATCATCTGTTCCATCAAATCAGCGTAGGCTTTGCCGGTACTGCGTTTAAGCACTTCTTCTATAAAACTGAACAGCACATTCTGATAGCCATAGCATGCTCCCGGTGAACAGTAAGGCTCAAGCGCCTCAAACTTTGAGATGATTTTATCAAAGCGGAAGCGCCCTTTCAGATAACCATCAAAAGCATTAGGCATTAAACCACTACTGTGGCTTAGTACATGCTTAATAGTAATGGCCTCTGCTTGCCCTGCATTTTTAAGCTTAAATTCAGGAATATATTCAACAATCGGATCTTCCCAGGAGAATGATTTTTTATTTACCATCAGTGCTGCCAGCTCTGCGGAAAAGGTTTTTGAAACCGAGGCCAATCGGAACGAAGTTTCTTTATTAATCGCCTTGTTATCATCTTTACCGCGAACACCGTAAGTTTGGATTGCCGAAACCTTATCGCCGCGCACAATCACATAAGCAGCACCGGGAATTTTATTAGTCTTCATTGCTTTTTTAAACTGCAAGGCAAACTCACGTTCTATTTTTGCTTGTGAGGTAGACTTGGCAAAAGCAGTGGCCGGGCTAATAACAAAAGCAAGAGCTAAAAAAAATAAAACTGGCTGAATCAAAACATATCCCTAAATACGGTGGCTAAAAAAGCATAGTGTATATTAGGCTCTGCAAAAAAATAAGTGCCGCCACCCCGTTAATAATCAAGCTGGGTAATAAATGCTCCGTAATCCTGCCCATAAAACATCCAGTACGAGCACTTATGTTTGTCAACTCTCTGTATTTATTAAAGGAAAATCACGGCCGGAGATTTATCAACTGAGTTTATTGTAAATGTGATCCGAAGCAAATATTTTAAAGCCAGCTATAAGTAAGTGAACACTGCCTTCAGGACACCTCTAAAATGGTGAAATATCATTCTGCGGAATATGTTTTTTTATCTAAAAGCTAAACTGACAAAGTTATTTCTTGCAAGGCATTATTTCAATACTTTTTTCTGCGCCCGAAGGAGGTAACTTCCCCAGATAAGACTTATGCAGATAATAACAGCGCCGATCGTAAAACTGGCATAGGCGATCGCCTGCGTATGCTGTAAATATCCCGTCATCGCCAGCAGATTCCCCCTGTCGTGGCTTTCATCTCCTTTATTGAGTATCAGAGGTAAATTTCTCAGCTGAGCATCTGCGATGTAGGGGCTGACATCAATAAAGTTTTGTCCACACCACCAAAGCATAACGGATGCTGAAAAATTATCCTGCTGGCGAATCAAAAATGCCAGTAAGATTATCAACGGCAATATGATTTGAAACAGACTGCCGCCTAAAATACTCCAAAATTCACCAAAAGGCATAAACAGCAGATGCCCGAATTCATGAAACGGCAGGTTGATATTATGTAAAAATGAACTACCTATCACCTGCCAGTCTATTCCGTTTAAGATAAAATAAGGCCCCCAGATAAAGCAGCAGGCAAGAATAAGCATCCGGCCATAAAAAGTAAGCCGATCAACTTCATAAGGGGGATGGAGCAATAGCGCTGTTAATGCTTCCCAACGTGTTTCCACCTCCTGTTCGTCCTGCCGTTGTACCTTGTCATCAAGAGCAAAAGATTCTTTATCAGCGGCTTGCCATTGCACATAGACAATACCGCAGGCGGACACATGCCGGGATGGACCGGTTTGTCATATTGATCACGCTGATAGTTGCATTTAGGGAAAATTGGATAATTATCCGCCATTAGTTTCTCCTGCAGCGCATTGCAACCTGTTTTTGAGCCGTCTATTACTTTACCTCATTTTAAAAAAGCAGTGTTAACTTTCCTGTATAATTTGCCGTAATCAGGAGATCCTTATCCCCCCCTATTACCTGTTTTTAGACGCCGGTACAGCAGCTTTTTTGCTGGTTATGATATTAAATGTCAATATCAGATAAAATCTCTTTACCTTTGATTTAACTCCAAGGTTTATAATAAGTACAAGTCATATTGTTTTTAAGGTATTAAGGATAAAAAATGTACCGTATAGGGGAAATTGCAAAACTTAATCAGGTAAAAACTGATACCTTGCGCTTTTACGAAAAACAGGGGCTGTTAACCCCCTCATTAAGAAGTGAGTCGGGTTATAGAATCTATACCAAAAAAGATGCACAACGACTGCGCTTTATAATAAGGGCGAAAACAGTTGGTTTTACACTGGTTGAAATATCAGAGCTTCTTTCAATTGAGTTAGATAAATCCAATAAGGCCTGCGCTGATGTAAAAAACATCGTTGATATGAAACTGGCGCATGTTAATGAAAAAATTGAAGAGCTCAATTATTTCAAGGTGTCTTTACAACAACTCTCTGATGATTGTTGCGGAGGACCTGAAAGTGCTGAACATTGCTCCATTCTGGAGGCGCTGGAATCAAACTCATCAGCAATAAGTTGTGTAAATAACAGTCATCAACAACACAAAATTACTTGAATAGGGCTTGTTTATGTTATTAATTAATTTTATGGATCTATTTTTAGAGTCTGCCCCGTGGTTATTATTAGGTTTAATATTAGCCGGCATGCTGAAAATGTTCGTTCCTATGACATGGATGCACAAACAGTTAGGTAAAAATGGATTTAAAAGCACTATCAAAGCCGCATTAATCGGCGCCCCATTACCTTTATGTTCATGCGGTGTTATTCCAGCAGCCGTCGGTTTAAGACGCTCCGGCGCTTCCAAGGCGGCAACGACCTCTTTTTTAGTGTCGACACCGGAAACCGGAGTTGATTCAGTCACCATCTCTTACGTATTACTCGGGCCTTTTATGGCGGTAGTGAGACCTATTGCGGCAATTACCAGCGCCATCGTGGCAGGTTTACTGGTAGGAAAAGATGAAATTCAGCTGGATAAAAATGCGCCAAACAAAGCGGACAATCCGAACCGTTTTAAAGCCGTAGAGAAATCAACATGCTGCTCAGCTAAAAAAGCCCCAGTGATAACGGCAGTGCGTTCATCTTGCTGTGCAGATACACAATCGGAACAAAGCGCTGACCAACAATGCTGCGAGTCCACTAAGGATATTGCCGCGCAGTTACAGGGAACTTCCATCAGTGGAAGAATCATAAAAGGTCTTCATTTCGCCGCGTTCGATTTAGTACGCGATATCACCGTCTGGTTATTAATCGGCCTATTTTTTGCAGCCTTAGTACAGACCTATGTACCGTCAGATTTTCTGCTGCGCTGGGGTGATGGTATTTTAGCAATGTTAGTGATGGTGATTATTTCCGTACCTATGTATATCTGTGCAACAGCTTCAACCCCGATAGCAGCCGGACTTTTATTAGCGGGTATTTCGCCTGGGGCAGTATTAGTTTTTATGCTGGCTGGACCTGCTACTAATATTGCCACTTTGGGCGTAGTCGGCAAAGAGCTAGGAAAACGCGCATTATGGGGATATCTCGGTGGGGTATTGGGCGTTGCGTTATTAGCCGGAGTAGTCGTAAACTATTTAGTTGTCCGGTTTAATATTACTGTTATTCCTCAAATCGGAGAACAGCATCAATTATTGCCGGACCTGGTAGTGAATAGCTCAGCTATTATATTGACGCTGTTAATGGCTAACGTAGTCTACCGGATGCTGCCTAAAAAACTGCAGCAAAAAAACTGCTGTTCGTGAAGGTGCAGATACATACCCACCCACTCAATCTTTCTGGTTTAAATTAAATATTCCAGGGGTTGCCTGGATCGTACGGCGGCTCTTCATTGCGCTCCGCTGATTTATTTTTACCTTTATTGCCGCTGTTTGCACTCTGGTAGTTCCTTAATTTTGCAGCGTGTTCAATCTGCGCGCTGGACTGCTTTGTGATCTCCGCAGGCTCTCCAACGTTTTGATCAGCAGGAATAAAACGATCTCGAGGCGCAATAGATAATTGTTTGTCGTCAGGATAAGGCAAATTCTTATAGTGATATAGATAAAAATTTTCGACTTTCTCTTTGGCCCACTGATTATTACGTAGAAATTTAACCGTTGATTTCATCCCGGTATGATATAAAAAACGTTCAATATTTAATGTTTCACTTAATAACTCCCAGCCATAAAAGTCTGATATTTGAGTAAGTAACAGATCCATTTTTAAGCCATACAGGGGGTTGTGTGTTTTTTTATCGGTCATTTAAATTCCTTTAGCGTGGGGTACTGAAAACAGATAAGCCGTTTCCGGTATGGATAATAGCACTGCGCTTAATGAAATGGGCAAAAACTGCGAAGGAAAATTAAAAAGAGCAAGGCTTTAGATTGGGCAATAGCCTTTTATTGGGATTAAAAACAACACGGTTATTCTTGACTTTTATAAGCAGGATGGGGGCGATATTTTTGCGGATAATAAGAGAAAAAGGCTCGTAAATGTTAGTTTTCCTGCTTATCCGGCGCATATTTTTCTATTACTTCGGCTTCAGTCATTGTGTTTGTTTTATTAGCAAAGCTGTAAAAAGAAGGCTTTTTATCAATAAAAACTTGTAAGTCGAAATTGAAACTCTCTTGATTATTAAACAGTCCTGCAGCCATTTGATATTCTTTTCTCTCTTTAAGTCAGTAAAACAGATGACTGCCGCATTGCCTGCAAAACCCCCGCTCTGCCCATTCAGATGAGTTGTAGACGGTAATATTTTCTTCTCCCTCAAAGGTGACCTCTGTCCCGCAAGCAACAGCCATTAGAGGTCCACCACCCCATCTCCTGCACATAGCGCAATGACAAGCATCTACATTATTATTCATATGCTTTGCAGTAAATTTAACCGCGCCACAAAGACAGCGCCCTTGACCTTCGCTCATAACTCCTCCAATACGACAAACATCCGACTTTGATTATCAGCAAGTAGGTGGTGCAGATTTTAATATTGCCCCTTAAGCCACCTTTTGGCCGTAATTTTTTCAAGTTTTCTCCGGTACCTGGCGGGTGAAAGCTCCGTTATATTGCCCTTGATAAGATCAAAAATATCTTCTGATAATATTGCCCCGATCACATGAATTGCTTCATTGCGTTGCAACCCCTGTCGTGTAAGTTTGGCAACCGTTTCAGGTATCAAGTAAACTCCCAAGGCCAGTTGATTCTCAACGATTACATGAATGGATGAGTTCCCCGATATACATCGTTATCTATGGAATGGTGCGTTATGGTCTCCCAGTTACTTTGCCGGATCATGTGGCGGTGCTGCGCTAGATGCCCTGACGACTTATATCGAGCAACAAAATAGACCTAAGTAACGTTAATCCTTCGCATAAAGCAGATGTAAAAAAACAAGCTGTCCCAAAAAAGTATTGCAATGACTTTGTTGCTATTTAAATCGCCGAAAAATTGTCTGCTCCTGTCATTAACAGGTGCCGCGTTTATACGCCATTCTTTATTGGATTTCTCCCTTAGACATTATATTTACTGAATTGGTAAAGCAGGTCTAAAATGTCATTTGATTTATTTGCGAACTCCTCTGGCTCCATTTTCCTATCGAGAAATTCAGAGTACCCTTTTAGGGATGTTTTGTTCCGTCTGGTAAGTTGCTTAAACCCCATTGACCAATCAGGAAACGTTCGCTCATTTATCTTTTCTTTTACCATCTCAATATTTCCCTTATTTCTTCCATCACTTGCTATAGCCTCGTATATCTCCTCAACATCCTTTGCGTCTCCTTCCAAGACCTGAAAAAAGTTGCCTCCCGCATATAGCAGCATTCCGGTTACATTTTGCCTTTGGTTGCGCTTCCTGCTTTGCTCCAGAAGAAGAAGCAAGTCCTCCTCACTCATATCTCTTGTTGCACTGCTTACATAAACTAAACGAATCATTTTTACCATACCATTATGCCATCGTGGCAGAGCAACCTGTTACCAGAACACCACCACACAGAGCCGACGTGCAGAACCACCGTCCCCTCTCTTAGTTATATATTTACCCGCAGCCACAATGCCGTTCGGGCGAAAACTGCACGGGATCAGATCGCGGCAATTTATTGCGTTTTCTTACTTAAATAATTATTTTGTAATATGTACATTCTCCGGATATCTCGATATTTTCCTTCGATAAAGAACTCATCGACTAAATGCCCTTCTGTAATAAATCCACACTGTTCGTATAAATGGATTGCTTTATCATTATCAATTGACACACACAAATAGACCTTATGCAGATTTAAAATAGTAAAAGAATAATCTAAAGCCTTATTAATACAAAATCGTGCAAAGCCTTTCCCCTGGTGTTCCGGAGTGATAATAATTTGGAACTCTGCACGACGGTGAATATAATCGATTTCGATCAGCTCCACCAAACCAACCAACACTTTTTCCTTATTCTCCACGACAAAACGACGTTCAGCATTATCATGAATATGCCTATTGTAAAGCTCTTCGAGTTCATCAAAAGATTCATAAGGTTCTTCAAACCAATATGACATAATACTTCTATTATTAACCTGATCGTGAATGAATCTTAAATCACTACGCTCAAGTGCTCTCAAAAATAACTCAGGTTTCATCCAGTTACCTCGTCATTAAAATTGTTGAGCGGAGCCGTTACACGACAAAAAACAAACAACTTCAATCAACTATACAAATCGCTTAGCGTCGATGCTGACGGCTTTATTTTATACCCATGTACTTCAAAATGCTTTGCCAGGCACGGGCTCGGAGACCAGATCAAGGCGCAAAATGAGGTAATGGTTATTCCCTTTTCGATTGGTGCAACGCAGCGCTGGTTTTCGAGCTCGCGCCCCGTCAGGCAAGGTTAATTGCACCAATCTGCTTTGTTATAAAATCTCTATGTAGAATAACTATACTTCAATTTTATCCCTGACATCTGAAAACAATTTGGCTTGCTGATTTTGCATCTTGAAGTAACACGGGTACAGATAGGCTCGAGACAAAAGCTGAGCAGCAAGCCTATCTGATGAGCTCCCGAAGAAAACTATACAAGAATTTTTAGGCGTTCCTTCGAAGAGTTGGCTTTAATTTTATCAACCAGATAAGCTATCTGTTTTTGCAAACCTTCAGGTGGATTTGGTAATAACTCTCGTTCATAAAGGGCTTCTAGTTCTGTCCACAGTTTTATATTTTCTTTTGCAAGTTTTATTTTCGCATACATAAAAAACTCCTTTAAGTAGGGATACCTCTGACAAGACTTTGCATATTTAAGCAAGTGCTAACAAAAATTAAACGTATTTAGCATGAAAGGTGTATGGACTTGCATGCTTACTTATACGTTATATATACAGTAAATTTAGTCCAATCTGGAAGAAATGAAATTAAATTAAAATCAAACGGAATCCTAACGACCTCCCATGTGGGAGCGAACGAGCAAAGATCTCTTATACCAATAAATTATAGCTAATTCGATTTTATTCTAGATTGTGGGCTAACGTAGATTGTAGTGTAACTAAAGTATGGCTTAGAATTGCCTCCCCCATTTTAATCACCCGATACTGTCAATTAGTGCAAGGAATTTTCACGGCAGTCAGCGGCTAATCCAGCTCATTTACCAGTAGGAATATTATGAAACATCATATTAAACTCATTATTGCGGCGTTCGTTGCTGTAACCAGTACCATTTCTCTTCCCGCATTTTCAGCTCAGACAGTTAAAGTCGGTATGTCTGGCCGTTACATCCCTTTTACCTTTTCGGAAAAAGATGTGCTGCAGGGCTTTGATGTTGATGTGTGGAATGAGATTGGCAAACGTGCTGATTATGATGTTGAATTTGTAGTATCAAGCTTTTCTGGATTATTCGGAATGCTTGAAGCTGGTCATATCGACACCATTTCTAACCAAATCACAATTACTCCGGCACGTCTGGAAAAATATGCTTTCTCAATTCCTTATGTGATTGATGGCGCACAAATTGTAGTTAAGAAAGGCCGTACAGATATCAACTCTGTTGAAGATCTTAAAGGAAAAAAAGTAGCAGTAAATCTGGGCAGTAATTTTGAACAGATTTTACGTAAACTCGATACTAACAACGAGATTAACATTGTCACTTATGAAACGGGTTTTGTGCATGATGTTATGCTCGGTCGTGCAGATGCATTTCTAATGGACCGAACAGGCTCGGCCGCTTTGATTAAAAAATCCAACTTGCCTTTACAACTAACTGGTCAACCGGTTGAAAAGCTTGAAAATGCATTGCCATTTCTAAAAACATCTGCACAACTGGCAATTAGAGATAAAGTAAATGCAGCATTATTAAGTATGAAAAATGATGGTACGTTAAGCAAAATTTCCGTTAAGTGGTTAGGCGCTGACGTCACTCAGTAATGAGTAATACCAAATCTGATAATTATCTACTCATTTATACTTGTTAAAATGAATGCTAGCTGTGTTATTGATTTTGTAATTAGAGCAACTAGTTACTGCAATCAATGCCTTGCTTTCATCCATTTTTTCTACGCCTAAATAGATCATCTAATTAACGGAATTGGTATAAGCAATTCCCTCAAGAAAGCGATTGCTATCTTGAGGGAAGTTATCTCTTTTTTTTCAATACATGCCTATGCGTTTTACTCAGGGAAGTGGGTTTTAATATAACAGTTAGGAATCAGGCATCACGTCTCATCTCCAATTTATTATTAGTTAGCACAGCCTGAGTTATCTGCATAAGCATGTTTTACTATCTACAATTGGGCAGTTTCTATGCAAACAACACTGGATTTTCAATATATTATTGAACTTTTTCCAATTTTAATTAAATACCTTGGCGTGACCATGGAAATGGCTCTGCTGGGTTTTTTCCTGTCACTCATTTTTTCGGTTATTATTGCCGTAATACGCGTATTTAAATTACCGGTTCTGCATCAGTTGGCCGGGCTGTTTATCTCTTTTTTCCGTGGCACGCCTCTTTTAGTGCAGCTTTTTCTTCTCTATTATGGCCTGCCGCAATTACTGCCGGTGCTTGCCGGGATAGATGCATTTACTGCCGCCGTACTCGGTTTATCACTACATTTTTCTGCTTATATGGCTGAAAGCATCCGTGCCGCTATTTTGGGCATTGATAAGAGCCAGATGGAAGCCTGCTTCAGTATCGGCATGACACGTTTACAAGCAATGTACCGCATTATACTGCCGCAAGCTTCACGCGTCGCAACGCCCTCGTTAATGAATTACTTTATCGATATGATTAAAAGCACATCGTTGGCATTCACCTTTGGTGTCGCCGAAATTATGGCTAAAGCGCAAATGGAAGCGGCTTCTACCTTTAAATTCTTTGAAAGCTTTTTAGCCGTTGCCGTTATCTACTGGGTTATTGTTATATTTTTCACCCGCATTCAACTGTTTTTAGAAATTCGTCTGAATAAGGCCTACTAATGATCAAAGTACAAAACCTCAATAAAACCTTTGGTGATCTTACTGTTTTAAAATCAATTTCTTTTGAGGTTGCAGCAAGTGAGATAGTAGTTATTATCGGCCCTTCCGGTACGGGCAAATCAACACTGTTGCGCTGCTTAAATTACCTGGAAACGCCCACTGCCGGCACAATTCAAGTCGGTAATGTACAGGTTGAGACAGAAAGTGCAACCGGTAAACAAATAACCGAATTACGCAAACAAAGCAGTTTTGTATTTCAAAACTACTCCTTATTTGCCAATAAAACAGCACTGCAAAATGTCGCTGAAAGCTTAATAACCGTCTGGAAAGAGCCAAAAGCAGATGCCTTACAACATGCTGAAAAAATTCTTCGTCAGGTTGGACTTGGCGATAAATTGGAGCACTACCCATCTCAACTTTCTGGCGGTCAGCAGCAGCGTGTCGGTATCGCCCGGGCAATGGCCTGTAAAGGTGAAGTTATCTTCTTTGATGAACCGACCTCCGCACTTGATCCGGAATGGGTTGATGAAGTTTTAGCAGTAATGAAACAGTTAGCACAACAAAAACAAACTATGGTTGTTGTTACCCATGAGATGCAGTTTGCGCGGGAAGTTGCTGATAGAGTCATTTTTATGGAGGGCGGCAATATTGTTGAGCAGGGAACGCCAAAGCAGATATTTGAAAATCCGCAGCATCAGCGTACTAGGGAGTTTGTGGCCCGATCAACGAAGTCACCAGTATCTGCACTCGACTCCAGCATGCTATGAAAAAGAGCAACGGGCTTTAGGGTCTGTTGATCTTTCACGATTTTTTGCGGCAGTCTGTTGAAACCTTTTGCCAGGCAGAGTCTGTGCAGTCTGGCCGTTGCACATAAACGAGCGATAACATAGCAGAAAGCGCCAACGAACGCAGCCTGAGGGAAGTAACCGAGAAAGGTCAAATGCCCTATCAGTAAGAAATAGAGCTAACGTGACTTCTCACCGCCCTTATTCGGGCGATGCTTCTTGTTTCCTAAGCCGCAACCTGTTCGTGACAGGATTTACGCAAGCCTCCGCAAGCAGTAACGACTTGTCCAGCCGCTTTTAATTTCTGAATACCTTTAGCGC
>NZ_JBFGZY010000134.1:0-11219 GCF_041586535.1 Psychromonas sp.
TAAATAGAGGCCACCTTTGGTCCGAAGACATTATGCGGTATTAGCAGTCGTTTCCAACTGTTGTCCCCCACAACAAGGCAAATTCCCAAGCATTACTCACCCGTCCGCCACTCGTCAGCAAAATAGCAAGCTATTTCCTGTCACCGTTCGACTTGCATGTGTTAAGCCTGCCGCCAGCGTTCAATCTGAGCCATGATCAAACTCTTCAATTTAAAGTTTATTGTGCATCTTGCGATGCGACTCAATATTACTGACTAAAACGAAAGTACCGAAATACTTTTGTTATTCTGAATTAATGAATTAATTCGTGTGTCACTGATATTGATTCTTTTTGTCCCGAAGGACTATTTGAAATCCACTATCAATGCTCACACAGATTGTTTGATTAAATTGTTAAAGAGCGGCCTTTCGGCGAGGTGCGTATCATACGCAACCTGCGAACTTAGTCAAGGTTATTTTTATTCTTTTCAAACTGCGTTAAACGCATTTGAAAAGCCACCTTTTTCGTTCTCGTTAACCGGATTAACTTGCGTCGCTCCCGTTTCCGTGGATGCGCATTATAGGGATTTCGTTAGCCTTGGCAAGTGTTTATTTACATAAAAACGGGTTATTTTTGCAATTAACTTTTATGCACATTTTGCAAACAAGTTACCCACAAAAACAAGTGGAGTTACCCACAAAGCAAGCTATAAGCAACGCTTACAACTGTTTTACCAGGCTGGCCAGATCAGTAAATACGCCCGTTGCTATTTTTTCGCCTTCTTCAGTGATCGCTTTACCGGTTTTAACCAGATAGTTTGCTTTTACACCAGCCGCTAATCCGGCTTGCAGATCTGATACTTTATCTCCGACTAATATTGACTGGCTCGCGTCGATTCCTAAGTCTTCGATAGCACTGAGCAGCATCCCCGGTTTTGGTTTGCGGCAATCACAGTCAACCTTATATTCTCCCAGCCCTTTTTCGGCATGATGCGGACAATAATAGATACCATCTAAATCGACACCTCTATCGGCTAAAGACCAGTCCATCCACTCTGTTAAGTTATGAAATTGCTCTTCCGTAAAATATCCGCGCGCAATTCCCGATTGGTTGGTAATAACAACCAACAGGTAACCTTTTTCTTTAAGTGCTCTGCAGGCATCAATAACGCCGTCAATAAATTGAAAATCATCGCTATTTGAAACGTAACCATTATCAACATTCAATACACCATCTCTATCAAGAAAAACGGCACGTTTTCCATTGGCGACTGTCATAGTATTTCCTTCTTTGTTTGGGGATCTATAAAATGCTATTATGCCACCCATCCTTGCCCCCTTCTATTTATAAAGAGCATCTTATGCAACGTTTTATTATTATCGCTTTTACAGCCATTTTTTTGACCGCATGCAGTCAATTTGAGTTTTCAACTAATGTTGATAAACAAAATTTCGAAGATTACTTCAAACCATCACAAGTAACTGTTTATGAAAAATCCCAATTAGCGGATCTCGATTATCAATTTATCGGCGCAGTTGAAGGTAGTAGTTGTCAGGAGGAGGAAAAAGATCGCCCGGCAGATATAAAAGAAGCACGCACCAATGCGCGTATTCATGCCGCAGAAATGAAGGCAAATGGGATTGTTTTCCAGTCATGTTTAACCTTTAAAAAAGATAGCGCCTGCGTTTCAAATATTATTTGTTATGGCCGCGCTATTGACGTCAGCTTAGCCGATAAAGAATAAATATTATGCTCAATCATATTGGTTATATTCATTCTCCTTATAAAGAAAAATTTGCAGTACCCCGTCAACCTGGGCTGGTACCCAGTGCTACTGCAGAGTTAGAAATAGTCGCCCCCTATGATGATATCAATGCCTTTTCAGGATTGGAGTCATTCAGCCATTTATGGCTGGTTTTTATTTTCCATAAGAATAACGCTGCTAATGGTGATAATAAATGGAGTCCTACCGTGCGTCCGCCTCGACTTGGCGGGAACAAACGTCTGGGGGTTTTTGCAACACGCTCTCCCTGCCGGCCCAACCCTATCGGTTTATCCTTAGTTGAGTTTCACGGTATTAAGCAGGTTAACGGAAAAATTTTCTTAAAGTTAAGTAATATTGATTTGGTGGAGGGTACGCCAATCATTGATATCAAACCCTATATTCCCTATGCCGATGCGAAACCGGATGCACTGGCCGGTTTTGCCCAGCAGCAGCCGACATCATTAATGCAGATCCAGTTTTCCAGGCTGGCCGAGAACAAGCTCGACTCAATTAAGCAGAACTATCCAACATTGAAGCAGTTGATTATTGAAGTCTTACAACAAGATCCGCGCCCGGCTTATAAAAAGAATAAAGCAGATACAAAAACATATGCCGTGCACCTGAGTGACTTTAATATATCCTGGGTTAATGAAGGGGTAACCACTACCGTGCTCGATATCGAGACGCGGGTTTAGCAAAGTAATAACCGCTTAAACCGCCAGCCAATGCGCCCAGTAGATGGCTTTCAAATGACACGCCAGTTTGTGTTGGCAGCACGCCATAAATTAATCCCCCATAAAGCATCAATGTGACAAGCGAAATAAAAATGTACAGAAGCTTTCGGCGCACAAAACCATAAACGATTAGATAACCCCAGAAAGAATATATCACGCCACTCATACCTATATGCACGCTGTTGCCCCGGGCGAATAGCCACACTAAAATTCCAGTGATTATAATATGCAGGATAAAAACCAGCCAGAAGCGTTTAATACTGTGCATACCGATTAATGCGCCAAACACAATAAATGGCAAAAAGTTACTGAATAAATGAGACCAGCCGGCATGCAGAAAAGGAGCGAAAAAAATACCAATAAGATGTGCGGCAGAACGCGGGACAATTCCCAACTGGTTGAGGTTGAACGGTAACAACATATTGATGAATACAATAAAGCAGCAAAACAGCATAATTACTGCACTGTATTTTCCGGCCAATAGGTAACTCTTCATTTTTTTCCTTATAATTTTCCCTTTAAGTGAACAAAATAGCTGAAAGCAGACCTTAAATTCAATTATATTTTGCAAATAGAATAAGAAACCTTTAGTCGTAACGCTTCCGCTGTTAAAATCTGCGCAATTTATTTACCCAAAATATCAATTAAGGATATCCATGCGTACTACCAACTACTTACTTTCAACGCAAAAAGAAGCGCCGAGCGATGCTGTCATTGTCAGCCACCAGCTTATGTTACGTGCCGGCATGATCCGCAAATTAGCATCCGGTTTATACACCTGGTTGCCGACGGGGTTACGTGTATTACGTAAAGTTGAAAATATCGTCCGCGAAGAGATGGAGCGCGCGGGTGTGATTGAAGTGTTAATGCCGGTAGTGCAACCTGCGGATCTTTGGATTGAAACCGGTCGTTGGGATAAATTTGGTGGTGAATTATTACGTATTAAAGATCGCCATACGCGTGACTTTGTTTTAGGCCCTACTCATGAAGAAGTGATCACCGAGTTAGTCCGCAAAGAAGTAAACAGCTATAAGCAACTGCCTTTAAACCTGTTTCAGATTCAAACAAAATTCCGTGATGAAACACGACCTCGTTTCGGGGTGATGCGTGCCCGTGAGTTTACCATGAAAGATGCTTACTCTTTCCATCTTGAAGATGAGTGTTTAGACAAAACCTACCAAAATATGTTCGCTGCTTATTGCCGTATTTTTGAACGCTTAGGTCTTGAATACCGCCCGGTTATTGCCGACACAGGTAGTATTGGTGGTGATGCTTCACATGAGTTCCATGTACTTGCACAAAGTGGTGAAGATGCCATTGTATTTTCCGATCAAAGTGATTATGCCGCCAACATTGAAAAAGCAGAAGCATTGGCTCCCGCTTTTGAGCGCCCTGCCGCAACCGCTGAGGTTACTGAAGTGGCAACTCCGAATATGCACACCATTGAAGAGGTCGCGTCATTCTTAAATATTGAAACGTCAAAAGTCGTTAAAACACTGCTGGTTGAAGGCAGCTGTGAAGAGGGTGAAACAGCACCTGTTGTGGCACTGGTATTACGCGGTGATCATAACCTCAATGAAATTAAAGCTGAGCATATCGAAGGTATTGCCAGCCCGCTCACCTTTGCCAATGAACAGCAGATTAAAGCTGCAGCGAATTGCGATGCAGGCTCTATCGGACCAAAAGGATTAACAATTAAAGTAATTGTTGACCGTGCGGCAGAGAAACTGGCGGATTTTGTTTGTGGTGCAAATGAAGCCGGCAAACATTTAACCGGCGTTAACTGGGATCGAGATATCAGTGGCTATCAAGTAGCCGATTTACGCGATGTGGTTGAAGGCGATCCAAGCCCTTGCGGTCAGGGTACTTTGTCTATTGCCCGAGGCATTGAAGTGGGTCATATCTTCCAATTAGGCGATACCTATGCCAAAGCGATGAATGCCGCGGTACTTAACCAGCAGGGTAAAAACCAGACTCTCACCATGGGTTGTTACGGTATTGGTATATCCCGTATTGTTGCCGCAGCTATTGAGCAGAATAATGACAAAAACGGCATCATCTGGAATGATGCGCTTGCGCCATTCTCTGTGGTTATTGTACCGATGAATATGCACAAATCGCACCGTGTTGCAGAGCTTGCTGAGAAATACTATGCGGAGTTAAAAGCTGCCGGTATCGAAGTATTACTTGACGATCGTAAAGAACGCCCGGGTATTATGTTTGCTGATGCTGAGCTTATCGGTATCCCGCATACATTAGTCATTGGTGATCGCAGCCTGGATAACGGGGTCATTGAGTATAAAGATCGTGTTTCAGGTGAAAAACAGGAAGTTGCGATCGATGAGGTGATTAACTTTATAAACGCTAAACTGGCTTAATTGCCATCAGCGAGTTACAAAGCCAGTGTAAATACACTGGCTTTTTCATTTATTAACCCTCCCTATTCATCACCTTGAACTTCAAAACTTATCAAACTTAAAGGGCAAATAACCACTCGAATCAATTGCTACACAGACGCGAATTAATCAACCCCATCCCGAGCAGATACTGCTGAATACCCTATACTGAAGCAATAATTGTTGAATTTCGCTGCTACTTTAAATAAAGGCAACGGTACACTCACCAGCGGGGTAAGCTGATGGCAACTTTTAACGAGTCTCATAGAGCTGCAGGCAAACCGCCTTTATTCGCCCACCAGCGCCCTTCCTTCTTTCCTCTTTGCAATAGGTACCACCAGTCACCTGACTCTGATTGCCGTTTATCGACAATTCATGGAGGGGATCATGTCTGCAGATAAACGGGCAATCTGGTCATGGGCATTTTACGACTGGGCTAACAGCGCCTTCGCAACGGTCGTGATGGCCGGATTTTTCCCGATATTTTTCAAACAGTACTGGTCGGCAGAGGTGCCGGCTATCGAGAGCACTTATCACCTGGGAGTCATCAACTCAACGGCCAGTTTAATCGTGGTACTGATTTCCCCTATTTTAGGGGCCATTGCCGATCAGATGGGGCGACGTAAAGGTTTTCTGCTGATCTTTGCCTGCCTCGGTATAGTAATGACTGGCGCGCTATATTGGCTGGAGCAAGGACAGTGGGCTCTTGCTTCACTGTTATATATTGCAGCAGTCGTCGGTTTTTCCGGCGGTAACCTGTTTTATGATGCCCTGTTGCCCGTGATCAGTCCGCTGCACTCGGTGGATCGCGTGTCGGCTCTGGGTTTTGGCCTCGGTTATCTCGGCGGGGGAATGATCTTTGCCCTTAATGTTTGGATGACTCTCAATCCTGAATCTTTCGCTCTCGCGGATAGCAGCGAGGCCGTGCGGGTCGCCTTTTTATGCACCGCACTATGGTGGCTGCTGTTCAGCCTGCCCGTGTTGCTGTTTGTGCATGAACCGCACGTCAGGCGAATAGCCGCTATGGCCGCCATTAAAAATGCTTTCCATCAGCTGCACAGCACCTTCAGGCAGATTCGGGCACTGCAGCAAACCTTTTTATTTCTGCTCGCCTACTGGCTGTATATCGACGGGGTAGACACTATCATTCGCATGGCGGTGGACTACGGCCTGTCGATTGGGCTGGCTTCAGCGGATCTGATTACCGCCCTGCTGATCACCCAGTTTGTCGGTTTTCCTGCGGCCATCGGATTCGGCCGGATCGGCGAGCGTATCGGCTGCAGGCAAGGTATTTTGTTGGCATTGACGGTTTATATCTGTGTCACTTTATTTAGCGTCTTTATCTCCGCAGCATGGCAGTTTTACCTGTTGGCCGTGATTATCGGCTTGGTTCAGGGTGGTGTACAGTCCCTAAGCCGCTCCCTGTATGTTCGCCTTATCCCTGCCGGGCAACATGCGGAATTCTTTGGTTTTTACAATATGCTGGGTAAATTTGCTGCGGTACTTGGTCCGCTGCTGGTGGGGTTGATCACCTTATTATCCGGAAGCAACCGGATCGGCATATTATCTATTGTGTTGCTGCTTCTTGCCGGTGCCTATCTGCTGTTGCGCGTTGACCTTATTGCCGGTCAGCAGGCGGCAAAAAATACTAAGCTCTGAACTTGTTATTAACCTCTTTCCAAATCCGGCTCGCCGCAGTGGGATAATATTTCCGCTCTGGCTTTATCTTTTAATCGTGTTGCGATTTGCCAATCATCGTCACCTGACTCCACTTCTATGGGCTCTCCAAGGATTACATTTATACTCCCTCTACGTGGAAACCACTCCCTCTCTCTCAACATAGAGCGGGTGCCACGAATTGTAATGGGGACGACCGCGCGGTGACTTGTTGCTGCCGCTAAAAAAGCGCCCATATGAAAGTGAGCAAGTCCGGGTTTACGGGTAAAAGTGCCCTCAGGAAAATAGATTAGCGAGCCTTTTTGTTTACTAATCTCGCGTGCATCTTTAACACTTTTTTCCACATCAAAGCGTTCGACAAACTCCACCCCTAATCGCTTAAGCAATATGGCAAATAATTTATTCTCTGCGAGCTCGGCTTTGGCAACAAAACAATAGGGTAACGGGATAGAGGCCGCTATAACGTAAACATCAAGGTAGCTGCTGTGATTTGCCACAAAAATATATGCCTTGTCGGGGGAAAGTTTTTCAATACCAGAGAGCGTGACTGGTGTTACGCTCGCCCATGCTAAAAGTTTAGCGGCATAAACAGTTAATTTTTGCCGAGCACTTGGTGTTGGTAAAAGCAATAGCAGCAGACAAACATTGCCGGCCAGTAGCAGATATAATACCCATGCATAACCGGCATAAGCTATTGCCTTTATATAACGCAGAAGTTTTTGTGCCTGTTCCCGTAATCCTGAAAATACTACTTTACTCAGTTGCCACCATAACGGCGGAGGATTTTTTCCCACTTTCCCCTGTAAATAAAGTTCTCGACATGCACTGCGTCTGAGTTTTCCACTGGATGTTTTCAGCACGGTATTGGGGGGGGCCAGTACGATATCATCGGGAGGCAAATCGACAATGTCGGCGCAGATATTCAGTATTTTCCTATGCAGTTCCTGGCGTTTTTGCGCTTCTGTTTGACGAGTCTCCAGCAACACCACTAATCGCTCTTTTCCCGTTGCCGCTTCTGTGTAACCAAAGGCGACAACCCGACCACGGCGAACCCCCGAAATTGTCCCTACGGCCTCTTCTATTTCATGGGGGTAAATATTTCGTCCCGCGCGGATAATAATATCTTTACTGCGACCGGTAAGGAACAATTGCCCTTCATCAAAATAAGCCAGATCGCCACTGTCCAGCCATTGCCCGTGAAACAGCTCTGCAGTTTTTTCCGGACTGCGATAATAGCCTATAGTGGAAGATGGCCCTTTAAACTGCAGATGTCCCTGCTGCCGATCAGCAAGTTCGATATCCAGATCATCTACCACGCGCAGCTCATGAGCAGGTAATGCTTCGCCGCAGGAGACAAACTCCAGCACATTTTTATGATCGGCTGCAACGGGAACCGCCTTGCCCTGCCTGGTAAACACATCACGGTCAATTCTCTGGATATAGGGGGTACGCTCCGGCTTTGGAAATGCCAGACCGACAGAGGACTCAGCCAAACCATACACCGGCCAGTAAGCAGCACGGTTAAAGCCATAATCAACAAAACGTTTACAAAACCTGCGCAGGGTATCCGGAATAACAGGCTCCGCGCCATTGCAGGCCAGTCGCCAGCTCGTCAGCTTCAACCCTTTTAATTCCTCTTCTGCAATACGATTAACACACAGATCATAAGCAAAGTTAGGAGCAGCTGAGATAGTGGCTCGGTAACGATGAATTGCCCATAACCAGCGTTGCGGTCTGGCCAAAAATGCCAGTGGTGACATCACCACCAAATGAGCAGCGTGATAAAACATGCCCAACCAGGCACCGATTAGTCCCATATCATGATAAAGCGGTAACCAGCTGACAAAGATATCTTTTGAACTCAATTTAGTCGCTATCCCCATTGCTTTAATATTTGCCAGTAGATTGCGGTGACTGAGCTGTACCCCTTTTGGATCAGCTGTCGAACCGGATGTATATTGAATAAAGGCGATATCATCTGGCTCTATAGCCATTTTCACCATTTGTTCACTAAAACCTGCACAGTCTTGGATGCTGATGACGTGCTTTAAACTGGGTACTAAGGAGGTTAACAGGGTTGAATAGCGCTGGATTTCAGCGGTGGTGATCATCACTTCCGCCTGGCAGTTTTTTAAAATAGTTTGATGACGGCGAATATAACTTTCGATTTGGTTCAGGCGCATTGGCGGGTAAATAGGCACGGCGACAGCCCCCGCAGCGAGTACGCCCATAAAACTGTAAAAGTATTCGGGACTGGTTGGTAACATCAGGGTTACTTTGGCCGCAGGGGAAAGTTGTTTATCAAGCAGGCACCAGGCTACTTTATTCGCCATTACAGAAAGTTGCGCGTAGGTAATGGTTTTGCCCCGGCCGCTGTCCTTATACATCTCGATCAGTTGTCTATTCGGGTGGCGCCGCAGGTGCCATTGTAAAACATCCACCAGGGTTTTCTCATTATAGGGAGTTTCGTCAACCTCCGGCCCCGGCATGGTCGTTAATACCTGGTGATCGAATATTTGTTTATTACCCTGATTGCTTAAAACGGCTTTGAGCAGGTCCTGCACAGTTTCCACGGTGGCAAAACTATTATCTGCGAGAGTAACAGCAAAGGTATGTTCAACACGGTGAATCAGCTCAACCCGCCCCAGGCTGTCAAAACCCAAATCACGGTCTAATAAAGAGGTTAACGTGACACTTTGCTGCGACTGACTGTTTGGATGAAGTTCGTTAGCAAGCTTGCTTACCACCTGCAGCAATTGTTGGGTAGTCTTTTGTTGCTTTTCCACCGGATTTAGCTGTGCCACACCCTTCTCCATAATGAAATATGCTCTTGCGATGTAATAAAAATAGCATGCAATGACGCTTTTCGCTGTGCTTAAGGGAAGTGAAAATTAATTTAAAACATGACTCCCCCGTTATAAAAATGACAAAAGATCTGACTGAAAATCGCTCAGGCAAGGCATGTTAGCGAAGGAATAGAGATCTCTTTCGAGCTGACACAACGCAGAATGAGCGATTTTTGGGCCTCTAGGGTTATCTTCTGATTTGCTGCTTTGAGCTTAATAATGGCATACTATCACCACTGATGGAATGGCTGAAAAACATGAAAAAATCACTGCACATAAAATTATTATTACCTTTTTTATTACTTTTTAGCACTCCTGCCTCTGCGGAAAAAAATATGCTCAATAATCCCTATGGTCTAACCACCGAAACAGAACTCAATAACAGTTTTAATGCCCAAATTAATGCATTTTGGGAAAAAAATGCAATTTCAGATTATTTTTTAGGAGTTGCCGATAAAAAAATCCATACGGTTAGCATTGTGACGGGGAGTGCGAATGCGATTGTAATTAGCCAGGGCCGCAACGAAAGTGTATTAAAGTACAAAGAACTTGCTTATGATCTTAACCGTCAGGGTTATGATTTATACTTGATTGACCACAGGGGGCAGGGATTCTCGGAACGCTTAGGTGGCGATCAATATCGCGGGCATGTTGATCATTTCCAGGATTATGTTGCCGATCTTAACCGTTACATTTCATCTTTAGAATTAGCCGGCAAGTACCAGAATAATTACCTGTTATCGCATTCAATGGGCGCAACAATCAGTACTTTATACCTGCAGCAATATGCTCACCCTTTTCAGGCAAGCGTCCTGTTTAGCCCGATGATGTCAATCAATATGGGCCGCATACCCGTTATTGTCGCCAAATTAATCACCTATAGCGGGACTGCGCTATGCCGCTGGTTCAGTGATAAAGCCTGTTATATTTTTGGTGGTAATGATTTCCAGCCTAAACTTTTTAGTAATAATGCCGTAACCACCAGCGAGCTGCGCTTTAATTCATCGCAAAATACCCACCTTGAGTTCCCCGAAACACAACTTGGCGATGCGAGTATGCGCTGGGTTGCCACCAGTGTTAGCGCCGCCCAACAAGCAATAAATAACGCCGATAAAATTAATATCCCGGTCCTGGTCGTGCAGGCTGGTGGCGATACAATAGTGACCGCTGAAGGGCAATATCAGTTTTTTGAAAATTTAACAAACTGCAAAATGAAACGTTTTTTTAATATCGACAATGCAAAGCATGAGATCTATTTGGAAAAGGATCAATATCGGTTAACCGCGTTAAATGCCACTCTTAAATTTTTTCAGGAATTACAACAGGGTAAACACCCATGTATAGGATAACTATTTCAGATCCGGTCTCTGAACAAAATTGATTATCACTCAGTTGCAATCATCCTGAAAATGGCATAAATGATATTAGGGTCTGTTGATCTTTCGAGATTGTTTTTGCAGCAGTTTGCTGCTTCTTTATACAAGGCAGAGCCTGCGTAGTGTAGTTATTCTACATGAACAGGCGATAACGCAGGAGAAAGAACCAACAAGCGCTGCCCGAAGGGTTCGGCTAAAAGCGTTTTACTCTTTGTTGCGAGGTATTTACTTAGAATGACTAAGCTACACACCTCGCGTCGCGATTAAAACGCTTTTATCTCGAACAAAAATTAACCGCGAAAGATCAACAGATGTATGGACTCCCACCTCCCTCGGGAGTAGCGTAATAAGTAACCAAACTTTTACCAAGGAGCCCATACATGCTTAATTGTAATATTCTTGCGATTGATTTAGCAAAAAATTTGTTTCAAGTTTGTAAAACAGA
>NZ_JBFGZY010000135.1:0-10941 GCF_041586535.1 Psychromonas sp.
CGCATTCCAAACTCCGGTTTTTTTAATGTAATCAATTGGTTAGCACTATTAATTATAGTAAATCTACCGGAGTTTTCCTTCTTTTTTGCCTGTTTTTTTATATATTTCAGTATGTTAACGTTTCTGGATGAGAACTAGCTAACAATTGATCGCCTAATGGCAGCTGGTATTGCACCTGCTGCTGATCATTGAGTGTGGCACGCATTTTTTTGATCGTACCGAAAAGATGTGTTTCTGACATGAATAAGCCTTAGGAATTAAAAAAGAGTAATAAGCATGATATCAAGCGGTCATAACCATCAGCCTGCTAATGCTGATAGTCTAACATGTTGTAAAAGGCTATTTATGCGAGTTTGTTATTAAAAGAAGGCCCCTCTATTCAATATAGGAAACTGCAGTTAATTTCTGGCATTACAATTGCAGAATATCTATTTTGTTGGAAATTTACTGAGGATAATATGCGTATATCAGCATCAAGTGCCACCCCGTCACCAGAATTGGACACCCTGCTGGAAGGATTTCGTAAACGCTCGCTTGCTGCAAATACCTTACTGAGTTCCCCGCAAGATCAGGATAACCGCGTATTTTATATCTCATCAGGCCGCCTGCGGGTTTTCTTAAGCTGCGGTGATAAAGTCTTCACTATTGCACTGCTGAATCCCGGTGATATTTACTGCACCCACACCCGGGCCCATGTTGAAGCGATACAAGAAAGTCAGGTACACGTCTGCGATATGCAGACCTTTTCACGCAAAATTCACCAACATCCTCAACTGTTTGGGACTATCACCCGGGTACTGTCCAGCACATTAACAGGTTGCATTGATACCATAGAAAATTTGGCTTTCAGAGATGTTCGTTCAAGGTTTGCCTGTTTTCTGCTTAGCCAACTGACGGGGGAAGAAGAGCAAACAGCACCGGTTTCAATTCCGCTTCCTTTTAGTATTGAATTACTCGCCCAGTCTATCAGTACCTCACGGCAAACTTTATCAACGCTAATTTCCAATATGCAGAAGTCCGGCATTTTAGCGCGCCAGACAAAAGGCCAGATTCTGTTACTCGATATTGCCAGACTGAAAAAAATGGCAGATTTTTAACCCACTGTCAGCTAGCTGACAGACGCATACTGACTGACTCGCTAAACTGTATTACACAATATGAGTCAGAGAACTAAGGAGTACAGTATGAACGTGATGCCACTAGCCGCAACCAACAAAGAACAGGAACAGCAAGCAGATCGTTACGTCACTTTCTGCGGAATCGATTGTTATTTAAACTCAGATCGACTAATGACCATGCTCGAGAATAATATCAATGCCGGTAATGGCGATAAGAGATGGCATACATATTTTGCACAAAAAAGAGAACAGCAGGCAAAACTGCAGCATGATAATTTGAACTTTATCGGCCACCAGACCAATACCTTATACGAATACTTTGAGCTATGTAATGATCAGGCTGCATTGGCATTGCTGTATAAGATTGAGCAGGAGTGTTGTTAACTTTAACTTGTCAAATAATCCACTTTGTCATCTTTCTGACATTACAAATTGCATTGTTGTTACCCGCCTGAAGGCGGGATTCTGGTGAAATTAATGAACCATAGCAAAACACGCGGTGCGCAAGCACACCCTACATTGCTTATTCTATTATGCAGAAGGTCATATCCGGAACTGAGCCTTTAGGCTCGGCTGTTATTGTTACTGCCCGCCTGAAGGCGGGATTCTGGTGAGATTATTGAACCATATCAAAAAGCTGCTTCAATAGTGCCGTTGAAGGTCTTGTCCATAAAATCACGAATTGCCTGGGACTGGTAAATTTCCACAAACTTTTTGTAATTTGCGTTGTTTTTATCCTGCTCTCTGGATGCGATAACCATTACCGCTAACGGCGCATCTTTAGGCTCCAGATAAATGCCCTGCTTTTTGGGATCTAACCCGGCAGACATTACGTAATTCATGGTGATGGTCGCCACATCCACATCATCGAGGCTTCTTGGCAATTGGGCCGCTTCAATTTCAACAAATTGCAGATTTTTCGGATTGTCAATAATATCGTAGATACTTGCTTTATAACCTACTTCTGGTTTCAGGGTAATAAGTTTCGCATCGGCTAACAGCAGCAGACCTCTTCCGCCATTGGTCGGATCATTCGGAATGGCAATCAATGCGTTATCAGGAAGCTCTGCAAGTGAAGTGTATTTATTGGAGTAGATCCCCATACGCATCAGAATAGACTGGCCCATGGAAACCAGAGCGGTATCATTATTGTTATTGTAGTTAGTTAAAAAAGGCAGATGCTGGTAACTGTTCAGATCTAAACTGCCGTCCGCTAACGCCGCATTTGGTGTGACATAATCCGAAAATTCAACCACTTCAACCTGTAACCCCTGCTTTGCCGCTTCCATTGCCACAGCTTCCACCACCTGGGCATGCGGGCCTACCGTTGCGCCCACTTTTAACACCGTATTATCTTTTTGACCACAAGCGGTTAAGCCGATAAAAACAAAAACTGCGGCGATCCATTGACCTACATTTTTATATTGCTTCATTCCATTCCCCATATTAACAGCAAAAAAGACGTTTAGACGTCTGAATGTCCATATTAACTTTTATTAACAAAGATGCAACACAATTCTTGCTCTTTTTAACCTGCTGATTTTACACAGTCAACAGAGTCCCTTTACGGCAATAAAAACAATTGGATGCGCAAAATTTTCCGCACTCAACGCTTGAAGCCCCGGTTATTTTGCAGCAATTTTTATTGACAGAGGTAGAACATCTACTCTACCCTGAAAGTAGAACAAACATTCTACCTATGGAGTAATGATGCTCAAAGAAGAGATAGCCGCCAGTCTTGAACTGGCTTTCAGTCAGTATGGTTTTGCCGAGCCAAGCGTTGCTAAGTTAAAAACAGCCTGCAACGTCAGTTTGCGCACCCTGTACAAACACTATCCATCCAAGGAGGCGATGATAGTCGCTGCGCTGGCGCATCGCCATCAAAGATATCTGACCTTTCTGCTCGAAGCGTCTCCTGCTGATGGTATTGAGTTTGCCGTGCATATTTTTCACAAACTTGAACGCTGGATGAAGGAGCACGCGCCGCACGGTTGTATGTCAATGAATGCCATTGCCGCCTTCCCGGATAACGCGATGATCAACAAGGCAGTGAAAGAGCACAAAGAAGAGGTGCGCCGGTTTTTAGGTGAGCAAAGCCACAGAGCAGATCTTGCTACGGCGCTGTTTCTGCTGCACGAAGGGGTATCGAGTGCATGGCCGGTACTGGGTAAAGAGGCAATAACATCCGCACAAAAAACGCTATTACAACTTATGGAGAAAAATTAATATGTCTACCATTGCAAAAACCATGAAAGGCATTTTGCTTACCGGTCACGGTGGACCGGAAATGCTGCAATACCGGAATGATATCCCTGTTCCGACACCCGCTGCAGATGAGGTGCTGATCCGCGTTGCCGCCGCCGGCATTAACAATACCGACATCAATACGCGCATCGCCTGGTACTCAAAAAAAGGAGCAGATAGTACTGATGCCGGCTGGTCCGGTGATGCGTTAACTTTTCCGCGAATTCAGGGCGCAGACGTTTGCGGCACAATCGTTGCCGTGGGTGATAATGTCAGCGAAGAACGCATCGGCGAAAGAGTGTTAATCGAGCCTTGTCTTACTCAGGCAAAGGGTCAGCAACGCAATCCACCCTGGTATTTTGGCTCTGAATGCGACGGGGGATTCGCCGAATACACTGTGGTTGCAGCGCAACACGCTTTTGCGGTGAATAGCCCGTTATCTGATCTGCAGCTGGCTTCATTCCCCTGCTCCTACTCAACAGCAGAGAATATGCTTACCCGGTCAAACGTAAGCGCACAGGACACTGTCTTAATTTCCGGTGCTTCCGGAGGCGTTGGCTCCGCGGCGATTCAGCTTGCCAAGGCACGCGGCGCTTATGTTATTGCTATTACCAGCCCGAGCAAGAATCAGTTGCTGCTGGATCTCGGTGCCGATCAGGTGCTGCCGCGGGGTGCTGATTTAGTCGAAGGCTTGGGTGAAAACAGCGTTGATGTGGTGATCGATTTGGTAGCCGGAAAGCAGTGGCCTGAATTTTTACAGGTATTACGACCTCACGGCAGATACGCGGTATCCGGTGCCATTGCCGGCCCCATTGTCGAGCTGGATGTCAGAACCCTTTATCTGAAAGATTTAAGTTTTTTCGGCTGCACAGTGCTGGCAAAGGGTGTCTTCGAGAATCTGGTCAACTATATCGAGCAGGGTAAAATTACACCGCTGGTCGCCAAATCTTTTCCGCTAAAAGAGATAAATGCGGCGCAGGATCTGTTCCTGAAAAAAGAGTATGTAGGCAAGATGGTGCTCAGCGTAGCAGAATAATAAAGCCACGCAACAAAACTGGACAGGCAAATTTTTCACTTAGTGAAAAGTTATCAGTTATTTTATGCAATTCCGTACTGTCTATATACAGAACGCCTTCATGGGGCCTCGGCTTTAGCCCTGACTCTTATACAAAAGTCCCATGATTGAGCAAGTACTTTAGCAAGGAAAATCATGGCGCGAATTAAACGACAGTTTAGGTTCATGAGAAGGCTCAGCCTAGATTTCCCTAATCTCAGCCAGTACAGGGATGTACGGTCTGGGATGGTGCGTTAAAAAGTGCTTGAGCAGTACAAGATAAAAAAAATGGCTTGGGCAGCCTTTCTTTTGGGCGAGTTATGCGACAGCATAGTGTTACGAGCGGGCAAAGCTCTGCGTGCCCTGTTTTCTTTGGCAGTGCAAAGAGCATGACTTTTCGAACTGCGAAACTGCGTTTCGGTTTCTCATAGTCTACACGCCGTCAAGGGCGGAATAGCAAATTTATTAAATTTTACCTTTATTTACAGGATAAATCCTGCGCCCCGAAAAGAATAAAGAACACCACCAATGGTTACAGACTTGTGTATAAGAGTCAGGGCTTCAGCCGCGCTATTTTCAAGCTCGGCTAAAGCCGAGGACCCTATCCTGCAGGCGTTCTGTATAATAGACAGTACACAATTGCATTAACTTTTCACTAAGTACATAGCAGCCGTTGGCTTAGGTAGTTTCCGTTCTAAAACACTTTAAAAGATATCGGCAGACATAACAAACTTACCTGCACAGATAAAAAACTCATTATCCTTTGAGCAAGGAATGAAAATCCTCTTTACTCATCGGCTTACCTAAAAAATAGCCCTGACCGTAATGGCAGTTGTTTTTCTGCAGGTAAGCCAATTGCTCTTTTGTCTCTATCCCTTCGGCAACGACTTTAATCGCAAGGCGGTTTGCCATTCCCAGAATAGTTTCAATTAAAGCTTCTGAGGAAGGATCAATGCCGATTTTATTTACAAAACTGCGGTCTATTTTAATGATATCAACCGGAAATTTAACCAAATAATTGAGCGATGAGTAACCTATACCAAAATCATCAATTGCTATTTTAATACCGACACTTTTAAGTTGATTTAGTATGGCAAGTGCCTTTTCTGAATCGTCAGTTAACAGCCGCTCGGTGATCTCAACAGTGACGTTAATTGATTTGCTGACCTCTTTGATAGCCGTCACCCAGTTCTCCAAGGCATTATCTTTAGTGTGAAACAGCCTCGGGGAAACATTGATCGACAGCTCAATATCGGCGTTTATGCTGCAAAGATATCTGCTTGATTCTTCCAGCATAAATAAATCAATCTTGTTAATTAATCCTGATTCTTCAGCGAGATGAATAAATTCAATAGGGGAAATAAAGTCACCATTTGCCTGCTGCCATCTGGCTAATGTTTCACATTTGCAGATTTGATTAGTGTTAAGATCAATAATCGGTTGAAAATAGGGTTGTAACTCCTGGCTATTGAGTGCCGTAATGAGCTTGTTATGCAGTTCATGGCGATACTCTGATTTTAACTGCATCTCTTTGGTATAGAATTGACATCCATTTCTGCCGCTTGCTTTTACTTCATACATAGCTTGGTCTGCTTTTTTTAAAAGCGAATCCGCGCTATCTGCATCGTCCGGATAAAGTGCAATCCCGATGCTGACACTCAAGTGCACCTGAATATTGTTCACTTGATAAGACTCCTGCATTTTTTCTGCAATCTGCTGCGCTAATGTTAATACATGGTTATATGCTGAAATATTATCAAGAATGATGGAGAACTCATCACCGCTTAATCGTGCCACCGTATCTGAGCTGCGCACCATATGTTTAAGTCGGGTGGCAGCTTCAATCAATACCCGATCTCCTGCTTGATGTCCGTGATTATCATTAATGGGTTTAAAGCGATCCAAATCGATAAATAACACGGCTAATTTCTGCTTACTCCGGTGCGCATTTTTTATCGCCTGTTCCAGTCTTTCCTGAAAATAGCGGCGATTAGGCAGGTCCGTAAGGCTATCGTATGAGGCTTGGTATTCAATGAGTTGTGCACTTAATATTTTCTCTGTGATATCTTGAATTGTGCCGGTAATAGAGTCACGCTGGCCCACCTCATTGCTATCAGACATTATTTGTAGCCAAATTGGTTTATTATTTTTTGTGCTGAGTTGTAATTGAATTGTAAAGGCTTTAGAACTTTGTTGCGCTGTTTTTACTTTTTCAGCCCATAATTGATAATCTTCTGCTGAAAAGTAGCGTTTGAGATCGGCTAAGCAGCTTGGGGAAAAACTTCCCGGCTTGCGTAGCGCCAGGGAAGCTTGTTCCGACCACTGCAAAAAATGTAAATTATTATCAAGTTTCCAACCACCAATCTTGGCGACTCGGCCCACAGACTCTAATAATCTTTTATCTTCCCTGAGCTTCAGTTCGAGTTTCTGTTGATTGGATAATTGTTGAAATCTAAACCAGATAAACCAGGTCAAAATGATAGTGCTGATAAGGAAAAAAGCACGTAATAAATAAATATTGGCGGGCAATTTATGATTACTTTCTACCTGAACGGCGGCAATATGCCAGGAGTTGCCGCCGACATAAATCTTTGCCTCTAATTTTTCAGCAGAGTCAAAAACAGCCTCATCTCCGAAGAAGATGGGACCTGCACTGCCAAGAGCATCATAACTTCTAATCGCAATATTAATGTATTTACGCGATTCTTCTATTTCTGAAAATTTAAATAATGATTGCGCATCGAGCGGCGCAGAAATAATCCCCCATAATTTACCATCCTCGAAAAAGACAGGGGCTCTGCCGATAAGGGCTGTCCCACCCTGCACTAAGTTAACCGGGCCGATCATCTGAACTTGCCCGCTATTAATGACTTGTTTAATCATTGCCAGTTGCTCAGGAATGTCCCGGTAATTCAGGCCCATTGCTTTTTCATTGCCGGTTAACGGAAAAATATAATTGATTTTCAGCTCCCTGGCTGCAGAGAAGCTCATCAGCATCGGATCTTTTTGCAGGAGCGCTTTGGCGTAGCGGTTAAAATCATTCTCAGATAAATCCGGTGTTGCCGAAATATAAGCTGCGAATCCGGTAAGCATCGACAGGTTTGTCTGCAAGTGCCCTTGTAATTTAATACTGACGGAATTGAGCAGTTGCGCGGCATGGTCTTTTTTTATGCGTTTTTCTTCTTTAATCAGTATTTCCTCAATCCGAGTTTCAATCAGAAAGGTGGTGAATAAAACGGCGAGTATGGTTAATCGTTTATGCTGCTGATGCCATAAATAAATAATAAGCGGCAGAAATAAAACGATTATTGACAGAGAAAAAATATTATCAGTTAAAAAAGGTTGCCTCTCTATTGCTGTAAAGTGGAAGTGTTCCTCATTTATATGTGAATGAACAAGACCGAGTGAACGTATTCTTTCATTCATGTTAAACCAACGATCTTTATTGACCTCCCCTATTGGTGTTTCAGGATAATTAATCAATGTATCAATCTGCTCGGCAAAGGCTATATTGTAGGCATAGGCGTTATCGTATTGCACTAAATAACGAGGCAGTTCATCTGCTATTCTCTGAGCAATCTCTTGTTTATGCGCAAGGGCATAAAGCCAGCCTTTTTTACTTGCCTGGGTGAATTTCTGTACAATATCGGGATGCATTTGCGCGTAGTTGTATGATGTGTATAAAGAATCACCATAAAATTGCAAACCAAAATCAGCAGGGTGGAGTCTATTAAGCTTAATATTTCTTTCTTTTGCTGAGAATTGGGCAGATATATCATAAGTAACAATGGCATCGGCTTTATCATTTATTAAGGTATCGAGGGTGGCGGGCTGATCAACAAAGTTGATTTTTGTCAAATCATAACCATGGGAACGTAACAGGGCGGTAATTTCCGTTTGCGTAAAATCTAACCCGCTGGCTGCAATGCGCAGCTTGGCAAGTTTTGTAAGGTCGCTAATATCAGTCTGCTGCGGCGCAAAGACAGCTACCGGACTGCGTTGGAATATTGATGCAAGAATGACCGGGTCGGCACCTTTGTCCTTGCTGATCAGGATATCTAATCCGCCAATAGCAAATTGGGCATTGCCTTTGCTCAGTTCTTCGCTTGGGCTGAGTATGCTTTTGTCTGGTGTTATGGCGGAGCGGATATCGACATCCAGTCCCGCATCCGCATAAAAACCCTGCCACTTAGCAGCATAATAGCCGGCAAACTGAAATTCATGTTCCCATTTTAGCTGCAATACAACTTTCTCGGCCGCCGATAGATGGCAGGAAATAAAGATCATAATAAAAAAATTGAAGAGTTTACTATGCATTGATAAATATGACCTTTTCTGTTTGCTATATTAAACTGATCATACCTAGTGAAATTTAAATGTATAGTGGAACTGCTGCAGAGCCGCAATTCTCGGCAGCTTTAAGATCTGCCCGGGAGAAATGCCTTTTTTGGCTCTTTTTTACTGTGATCCGAAGTGCTGAGTGGATCTGTTTTTTGCCTTTTTTTAGTTAACTTAATCTCGATTAATCCCACCAGCAGCCCCCATATTGTTGCACCAATGCCGAATAAAGTGATCCCGGACAATGATAGCAGAAAAGTCATTAAGGCTGCTTCACGGTATTCCTCCCGGGCAAATGCGGTCTGCAAACACATTAATAGTGTACCGAGTAACGCCAGCCCCGCTAATAGCTGTGTTACTTCAGCCGGCAGGGCTAAAAAAAGGGTGACCACTGTGGTTGCCCAGATACCGGCAATAAGATAAAAAATACCTGCCCAGATTGCCGCCCGATAACGCTGTGTTTTATCGGGATCAACCTCGTCACCCATACAGATCGCTGCGGAAATGGCGGCCAGATTGACACTGAACGCACCGAATGGCGCAAATAACAGATTGCTTAAACCGGTTGCGATAAAAACCGGTTTGGCGGGGACGCTGTAGTGATGGCTCTGCAGCATGGCAAAGCCCGGCAGGTTCTGTGACAGCATAGTTATAATATAGAGCGGCAGGCTGATATTAAGGATGGCCATCAGATCAAAGGTTGGTGTCATCCAAACCGGTCGGGCAACAGAGAAGGTCGTTAACTGGGGGGCGAATGCCCCGGCAAAAAAGGAGCAGATAATGCCGCTAATCAGTAAAATCAGCATGGCGTAACGGGGCAAAAAGCGTTTTGCCACCATAAAAGCGGCAAACATACTGCAGAATATAACCGGACTGCTCATCACCGGGGTAAAAGCTTTCAGGCAAAACGGCAGTAAAATAGCCGCGAGCATCGCTGTTGCCAGTTGCGCGGGTATTCTCTCTAATAAACAGCTGATCGGTCTGAGCAGTCCAGTTAAGGTGATCAGGGCGGCCGAGATAATAAAAGCACCGATCACATTGCTCAGCGGGTAATCATTGACCACAGTGATCAGCATGGCTGCCCCGGGCGTTGACCATGCGGTTAACAGCGGTACTTTATAAAACCAGGAAAAAGCCATAGAGCTAAGCCCCATCACCACACCCAGTGCGAGTAACCAGCTGCCGGTTTGTTGCTCTGTTGCCCCGGCGGCAGTTGCGGCCTGAATAATCAGTACGACAGAGCTGGTATAACCGACCAGCACTGCGCTAAAGCCTGCTGATAGGTGGCTGATATTGAATATTCCCCGGCGCATTTTATTCTCCCCCGCTGTTTTAATATTTTTGTGCGTTATAGCGTACGATTGGCAATATAGCACTGTGCGTTATAACGCACAATAAAAAGCAGCTAATAAAAAAGGGGGCAGTGTGGATGTGCCTGGGAAGCTCTCCGGAGTGTCGAAGGCGACGTTAGGGCAGGTAGGCTAGCAGGAGGCTATTGCCACCCTGTGGAAAATTAGCAGACGCTTTTGTGCTGATCCGCCCGATGCTTATCTGGCGAACTCAGCAACTGTTATTTTCCGGCATATAATCTGCTGCCCGAATTAGACTGAGGCGTTTAATTCACTGTTCGTATAATTGTCTGTTGGATAGTTGGAGGCGCTTTACCCAGCGCATCATGCCGTTCTCTGCAATTATAAGAGCATCACCCTCGTGTTTTGTCACTTCCCGCCAAAGCAATGCGCGAATGAGCGAGAGGTGAATTGTTGCTTACGGTGTATGAAATGCACTTTACAAAAAATAAGATCGCATCATAAAACCGATTGCTATTAATAGCTGACGGGGTGAGCCATTCATTGCGTGAAATTAAGTTGTTTTTATCTATTTTTCTTCGCTTTCCTGCTCTTCTGCTAATGAAAAATAACAGCCCGGCAATTTATTACCTTGAGGCTTGTTTGTTTATTGGCGGGAAAATTTATTGCTGAAAATTTTAAGAGACGCACAAAAAAACACGAAAAGGACAATTTATTGGGATTTTTGTCACATTCAGGGGGTAAAAAACGATTTGGTGCACGTTTCTGGTTTTAAGTCAAATGATATTTTTTGGAAATAAATAGTCAAACAGGGCTAAAAAATCAAAACACAAATCGACTCACAAAAGCTTATCAAACCCCTGCCTTTTTCATGCAA
>NZ_JBFGZY010000136.1:0-10823 GCF_041586535.1 Psychromonas sp.
ATTGATTGGTAATCTTCACAAGTGAAGTTACCTGATTTTTTTGAAATCATATCAACAATGAATGTCCACACAGATTGTTTGATTAAATTGTTAAAGAGCGTGCCTTTCGGCGAGGTGCGTATAATACGCGCCTTTTGAACTGAGTCAAGGTTTATTATTTAAGATTTTTAAATCTGAATTAACACCTTTAAAAACCAACCTTTTTCGTTCTCAGAAGCGGCTTGACTTGCGTCGTTCCCGTTTCCGTGGATGCGCATTATAGGGATTTAGATCACCATGGCAAGTTTTTATTTGCAAATATTTCAATTAAACGCGCGAATGAGCAATTTACAATCAACCCGCTTTTTAATTGAACATTATTTTATAAATTTGCTAGTGATTATTTGATTGATGTGTTTTTGGGGGAATATTTTTTTGCTTATTATACGGGTAATAGCAAGACCAACTGCCGCACAGGCCATAGCAATTAATATAATTAATGCTTCGTTATCAATCTGGAGTTGTTTAGCTATTAGTGCACTGCTGATAAAAAAGATAAGGGGAACAAGGTAAACTAACACGGCACTTTTTATTAGATCGTTATTATTGATATGTAATTCAACAAATTTATCAACCTCCATTCCCTCTTCATAGGGAACAGTAAAATGCTGCGTTTTATCAGAAAATGTTTTTGAAACCACCCCGACACCACAATTACTGTTATTTTGACATGATGAACAGGCTGATTTTGAGACACATTCGATATGTGCAATGCTTTTACCATTCACTTTTTCTACTGCCAATATTTTTCCTGTTTCGCGTACCATAGTTTTATTTGACCATTGAGATTGATTCGATTAAACGCTTGGCTGTTGCAACAGGAATTTCACCTATCACATTAATTTCAACATTATCTTGTTGATAGGTGTATAAAACTGTCGCGCCACGTTGGATGACTTTTTGCTTGTTTTCCAGAGCGATTTTTTTAGCTGCTATATAAACTGAAACAGAGACAATACCATCGGTTAACATTATGTAGGAAACAGGTTCATTTTGATACATTACTAATTTATGCTGATCATCTTTAACAACTTTGAAACCTGTCGGCAGCCAACCAACCTGCCATAATGATGCCTGATGATTTGAGGTTGGTGAAAAATTAATTAGTTCCGGCAATTGCTGATGGGTTAAACTCTCCAGCCATGGGTTAATTTGAGCGCTGACTTGTAATGAAACAACCATTATCTGTTCTAAAATAAGATTTGCGTTGTTCAACGTATCTAATCGCAAGGGTAAATAGCTGTCAGTATCTATCCAAACAATATAACTATAACGATATTGATCTTTACTGATCATCCTTATTGCCATTGCAGTTTTACCGGCAATACGCCCTTTTCCTAAAATGATATACTCGTAGGATTCCACCCCTTTATCGTAATCAAAATTAGCAATGTTTGCAAAAACACTCTGGTTTTGCGCGGATTGTAAAGTGTAGGCTTGTGCGCCCTGTTCGAAATAACTGATCTTTCCCTGGTATTGCAAAGACTCGCGCATTGCACCGTTTAGATAGCGAAAATATGCAATTTCTTCTTTGTTTATCACCCCGTGGATTAATTGTTTCGGTTCAACCGTATTTTTTAAGTTATTTAAATACAGCATCTCATAATTTAAGTTTTTATACGCCCTCTGCATAAGTTGCAGGTATTCGATGGCGGTCAGCCCCTCTTTTTTTTCTATCTTTGATTCAAGGGATTGTGTTGATTGAAGCGCAAATACCGCACTACTAATAAAAACAAGGGCAACACTAATTAAAGATGAAAAACATAAGCGTAGCTTCATTATTTACCCTAAGGTTGTGTCTGCAACTGTAATTGATGGTCATTTAATAAAGCTTCCAACCGCTCATTATGCTCTTTAGCATCCTGTAGCAATTGTTTTTGAGTTGCCTGCAAACTAACCGGGGTTGCACCGCCTAAAGGCACCGTTTTTAAAACTTCAAGCCCGGTATTGTTATCAACTGCCGGCTCAGAAGTCATTAAACTTGTTAACACTACCACACCGGCAACAGATGCTGCGATTGCATATTGCCCGAAACGTTTAGCAAAAGAGATAACATTATTTTCAGTCTGGCGCGCTATTTTGTCAGACGATTTTTCAAGAACAACCACTGAATCAATATTACCTTGTTGTTTTATTTTGGCCATTACTTGCTGACTAATATCGATGTCAATAAACTGATCGGTAACTTCGCCACGCATTACATCTCCGATTAAATGATAACGGGAGAACTGTTCCTGCTTCTCCTGACTGGTAAGCAGTTCACTTATCAAGTGTTCCTCAATAAGAAGCTCATTGTCAACAGTTGCTGATAGTTGTTCATTCATGTCTTTCATTTTGGTTCCCAATTAATTTTCTAATAAAGGTTTCAAATGCTTATCGATCATTTCACGGGCTCTAAAAATACGTGAGCGAACCGTCCCTATAGGGCAATCTTCAATAATGGCGATTTCTTCATAACTCATCCCTTCAAGCTCCCGGAATGTAATCGCAGATTTAAGTTCTGCCGGTAATTGCTCGATAGTCGTCAAAATCACTTTTTTTATTTCCTGAGATCGTAATACACCCTCAGGGCTGTCAACTTCTCTTAGTGCGTCACTACCGTCAAAACCCTCAGCTTCCATCGCATCAATATCAGAGGCAGGCGGACGACGGCTTTGACTCGTTAAATAATTTTTGGCTGTGTTAACAGTAATTCGATACAGCCAGGTATAAAACGCACTGTCCCCACGGAAGGATGGCAGAGAGTTATATACCTTAATAAATACCTCCTGAGTTACATCTGCAATATCTCCAGTATTCCGCACATAACGCGTTAAAATATTGGCAACCCGGTTTTGATATTTTCTAACCAACAATGTAAAAGCAGCTTGTTCCCCGTTTTGAATACGACGAACCAGTTGTAAGTCTAAATCACGCTCACTCATCAGAGCTTCTCTACCTATTAATGATGGTGAGCCTTATGAGCACCCACACTTATGACTTTGAATAAAAAAGAAAGTTCCAAAAAAATTTTAAAGAAGCCATTTTTTGAACCTGCATTACATTTAATATACCTAAAGTAGTTGAAAAGTATAGGTTCTCATTTTAAAGTGAGGGTGTATACCCAAGCCCGACCAACACCCCCTATTCATAAACAGAGCATATAACGCCATGACAGAAAGTAAATCAATAACTGAACAGCAACATAATTGTGACGTCCTAATTATTGGTGCAGGTGCAGCTGGACTTTCATTGGCACTAAAACTTGCACCTTTTGCCAAAATTAATGTTTTAAGCAAAGGTAAACTTTCTGAAGGCTCAACCTTATATGCACAAGGAGGCGTTGCTGCAGTCTTTTCTGATGATGATGATATTGAAGCTCATATTCAGGATACGTTAGTTGCAGGTGCTAATTTATGTGATGAAGAGGCCGTACGCTTTACCGTGAGCAACGGTAAAGAGAGTATTCAATGGTTAATTGATACCGGTGTTGATTTTGATACTGAAGTTAACGAACAGGGTGAAACACAATACCATCTCACAAGGGAAGGCGGGCATTCCCATCGCCGCATTTTACATTCAACAGATGCAACCGGAAAAGAGATCGAAAACACCTTGTTAAGTGCCGTAAAAGAACATAAAAATATCAATTTAATGGAAGGTTATAATGCGATTGATTTAATCACCAGCCGAAAATTAAACCTGCCGGCAAACCGTGTGTTAGGTGCTTATGTCTGGAATCGTAAAGCGGAGCGGGTTGAAACAATTAAGGCTCACTTTATAACGCTGGCAACGGGCGGTGCCAGTAAAGTTTATCAATATACCAGTAACCCGGATGTTTCCAGCGGTGATGGCATTGCACTGGCATGGCGGAGTGGTTGCCGTATTGCCAATATGGAATTTAATCAATTCCATCCAACCTGTTTATATCATGCTGATGCTAAAAACTTTTTGTTAACCGAAGCCCTGCGTGGCGAAGGCGCCCACCTGCTGCGCCCTGATGGTACACGCTTTATGCCTGATTTTGATGAGCGTGCCGAACTTGCTCCTCGAGATATCGTTGCCCGCGCTATCGACTATGAGATGAAGCGTTTAGGTGCTGACTGCATGTATTTAGATATCAGCCATAAATCAAAAGAATTTATTGTTAAACATTTTCCCACTATTTATCGTCGCTGTCTGTTGCTCGGCATTGATATGGCCCACCAGCCAATTCCCATCGTGCCTGCGGCTCACTACAGCTGCGGCGGTGTGATGATTGATCATCATGGACAAACAGACATAGATGGTTTGTATGCCATTGGCGAAGTCTCCTATACCGGTTTACATGGTGCAAACCGCCTGGCATCCAACTCCTTATTAGAGTGCGTTGTTTATGCACATGCCTGCGCTAAAGATATTATTAACCGCCTTCCTTTTTATAAGGAAAGAAAATTTGCAGTTATCCCTGACTGGGATGACAGTCAAGTAGAGAACTCAGATGAAGCCGTTGTTATTCAGCATAACTGGCACGAACTGCGACTGTTTATGTGGGATTATGTCGGTATTGTCAGAACAGATAAACGACTGGAGCGGGCGCTGCGTCGGGTACAGTTATTACAGCAGGAAATCGATGAATATTATAGTAACTTTAAAGTAAGCAACAGCTTGCTGGAGTTAAGAAATTTAGTACAAGTTGCTGAAATAATAATCAAAAGTGCAATGAAGCGCAAAGAAAGTCGCGGTTTACACTACAATTTGGATTATCCTAAACAACTGGATAATCCGCAGCCGACCATTTTAAGTCCTGAAAAAGACTAGCGCATGCTGCTAATTAATCGGGCCAACAGCCTGTATTCATCAGCTTTAACGGCGTCCTTATAGATAACAATAAATTTTGCCGGGTATTTCTTTTTAGTTATTAACTCTGAGAAATCCCCCGGACTGCCCTGCAAATGTAGAAACAGACAAAAGCTGTTATAGAAAGAAGACGGGCCTAATTCTCCGCTAAACAGCTGCTGCTCGGCATCAACAACAGCTACTTTCCCGGTATCACTGAGTTTTATTTCGCAGGTTTTGGCAGAGGCACTCTTCCCCGCATAAAGGGCAATGATTAATAAACACAAAGAAAATAGCAGACTTAACCAGGTTAACCCGACAATCGCCAGCACAAATAAAATAAGAGAAAAGTATAGGACAAAAACAGTCACCCCCCCATAAACAGAGGTGCTTACCGAAATGTTATACTTTAACGCGCTTGAGCATGACATCGATCATCTTAGCCTGTTCGGCATCAGGGCAGTTTTTATGCCCCATAAACCATGCAAACAAATCAGGATCTTCATTCGTTAATAAACGCTCAAAGATTAACTTGTCACGGTCAGATAAGTTATCATAAGCTTCATTAACAAAAGGGATAAATAACACATCGAGCTCTAACATTCCTCGACGACACGCCCATAATAAACGCGATTTATTGACGGCTTCAGCCATTACTTTTTTCCTATTTAACATAAAGTACGCATATACCCAAACTACTTGAAGATGCAAATTCAGAGTTTCACCCGAGGGGCAGGGCGATAAACGATGATCTTCGTTGCTATAATTTAGAACATCTAGATCATCAACCTCCTGCCTGGAACCTCATCATTAATCATCTTACTGATTCTTGTATCTTGGAGTGGTTGGGCATGCATCATAACAACAACAAATTATTCACAGCAACTACTGACAAATTAGGTTGTGAGCTATACCATTGTAAAACTACATAATCCTATATAAATGAGGTCTAAAATGTTAAAACTGAGTCAACTCAAAGATATTAGCCAACTTCCCGACTTGGTATTATGCCCGCTGGATAGCTGGGACTTAATCAGTGTAGCAGGCGAAGATCGTATCACTTTTTTACAAGGGCAACTTACCTGTGATTTGACCAATTTAAAACCAGGACAACAAACACTGGCCGCCCAGTGTAACCCTCAGGGTAAAGTCTGGAGTATTTTCCGGGTCATAGTATTAAAAGATCGGGTGCTATTGACACAACCCAAGTCAGTGACAGCTAAGCAACTGCCAGAATTACAAAAATACGCAGCCTTTTCAAAAGTTGAAATAAAAAAAGAAACTGAATATCAGATATTTGGTTTAGCCGGATGTAAATCTGCTGCTTATATCGCTAAAAATGCAGATGCCTCAGCCATTCACGATCAGAGCCGCCTGCTGGAAGGTGACAAAGGTGTGATCATTAAACAGCCCTACCCGTCACTGCGTTATTTAATGATCATAAAAAATGAGCAGGCAAAGGAGTTAATCGAAGATATTAAAGATCAAGCGAGTATTTACGATGACAGTTTGTGGAATGCCATGAATATTGCTTCAGGTGTTGCCTTTATCGAGCAGGAAACGTCAGGATTATTTATTCCGCAGATGCTAAATCTGCAAGCACTTGATGGTATCAGTTTCACTAAAGGTTGTTATATTGGCCAGGAAACGATTGCACGGGCAAAATACAGAGGGGCTAACAAACGGGCATTATTTATTCTTACCGGGCGCGCAACTAAAGCCCCGAAAGCAGGGCAAAATGTACAGGTTTTATTAAATGATAACTGGAAACGCGTTGGTACCATTATATCAGGATGCCAATACGGAGATGGACATATCGAAGTATTAGCCGTCTTACCAAAAGACAGTAATGCCGGCGATGTTTACCAAATACAAGAGATCGAAGGCTCGGCCCTTTATTATGCTCCGCTTCCCTATGAAATAGAAGAAGAATAACCCGCCGTATAAATAATGGGCAGCACCTGATTATTAAACAATTCAGGTTTTGCCCTGTCAATATAATTAAAATCACAAACCCATATAAAAAAGATGACATTTACCAGTACAGCAAAAAAGGATATACTGGTCACACTTTATTGACCCCTTCGTTCATTGATTTAAAGCAGGTTCGCGATTGAATCCAGAAATAAAAAGATTACGTGATAAGGCCGACGAATATACTCGCCTGCGGATACAATCAGCTGAACAGTTGATGAACGATATTGAACTTACTGTATTTCAGACTTTTCCTCTTTTATTCCATTATAATCATCCCAATCTGCCAGGATATATAAACGCGGATACACCAGCGGGTATACAGCAATTTATCCCCGCAGAAGAGCAAAAAAAACAACTGAATAGATTGTTCACCTATCAGGCAGAAACGCAGAAAAAGAGACAGTCTTTAGACTTGATCGGCTTATATGCCATGGGGAGCACAGCATCAATCGGTCAATCGTCGGAAAGTGATCTGGATATTTGGGTTTGTTACCCGCATCAGCTTGACGAAGCGCGGGTTAAGCTCCTGGAGGCGAAGTCCTGGGGAATCAGCCATTGGGCGGACTGTCATGGTGTCGAACTTAATTTTTTCTTAATTCCTGATAATAAATTCCGCACTGATAACAATGCAGATATGACCACCGATTCATGTGGCACGTCGCAACATCTATTATTACTTGATGAATTTTACCGCACTGAATTACATATCGCGGGAAAACCCATTTTATGGTGGCAAATTCCCGTTGAACATGAAAAAAATTACGATAAGTATGTTCAAAATCTTTATGATAAAGGTGAGTTAAATCCCGATGATTGGTTAGATCTCGGTGGATTTGACCGTATTCCCGCAGAAGAATATTTTGGCGCAACCCTATGGCAGTTATACAAGGGGATCGATACTCCTTATAAAGCAGTATTAAAAACTATTCTGATGGAAGCCTACTCATGGGAATACCCTAATACTGAGTTAGTTGCAATGCGTTATAAGAAACGCTTTCAAGAGCAGGAGCTTGATACTGAGAAACTTGATCCTTACTTCCTGATGCTGGAAAAAGTCACCTGGTATTTAAGCAAGATTAATGATCTTAGGCGGCTTGAAGTCGTACGAGCCTGTTTCTACCTAAAAACGGAAGAGAATCTTTCACAAGCTTCTAAAAACAACCGTACCTCCTGGCGGCGTGCTGTATTAACTAAACTTGTCACTCAGTGGGGTTGGGATAAGCAGCAAATTGCTGATTTAGATAATCGTAAAAACTGGAAAGTGAAAGCTGTAAGTAAAGCCAAAGATGTTTTACTTGAAACGCTGATGACAAGTTACAGCAAACTCCTTAGCTTCGCACGTGATAACAATATTGGAGAATCAATCAGTGCGGAAGACTTGGGTATATTGTCACGTAAACTGTATGCAGCGCACGAAAGCTTACCGGGTAAAGTGGATTTAATTAATCCTAAAATATCACCGGATCTGTCTGAGCCCAATCTAAGTTTTATTCAAGTACCGGAGGGCAGAAAAAACCCTGCCGGATGGTATCTGTATAACTGTCCACTTGATAATAAATCCTTGATGCATAACAAGAAACTAATGTATTCCAGGTATATTTCAAAATTAGTATCTTGGTGCCATTTGAATGGATTGTATGAAGAAGAGACGCAATTATATATATACAATCAAGGTTCTGATCTTGTGGATAAAAAATTAAATCAGTTTATTCAAGATCTTTACTCGGTGTTTCCAATTTTTGTCCCGAAAGCAAGCAATAAAGCACTAAGCAGACCTTGTGAAGTTAAACATTTAACCATTTTCTTAAATCTTGAAAGGGATCCAACCCGCTATTGGGAAAGCACCCCGGAAAGCGAGGATAATCAGGAAGGTGACGTTTTTTCTTACGGTGAAGATAACGAATGTTTAATTGGCAGTATCGACCTCATTTACCGAAACTCCTGGAATGAAGTGCGCACGCTCCATTTTAACAATAACGAATCTGTTATTGATGCACTGGAAACTATTTTAGGAAAAATGCACCAGGAAGCGTTACCACCAGAGCAAATAGATCTATTTTGTTACAGCCAGCAGTTTCAAGCACAAATCAGTCAGGCATTTAGCTCAAAACTCGATGAATACATTCAGGTACGCCTGGATTCTCTGGCTCAACGCTCGGTACAGACATTATGGGTAGGCGACAAAAAATTCGCTTTTTATTTTGAACGTGCCGGCGTTTCAGTACAGCAGTTAGACAACTCGGTTGATATTTACAGCCATATTTCCAGTAAAAAAGTATCAAGCAGCGCACTTAATTTAAAAAATACTTATTATGCCAAAACCGCATCCGTGATCGGATCTCATATCAGCGAAGGCATCATTCAGTTCTTTTTTGAAAATTATCCTGGTGGCTTTAACGTTTACATTGCCAATGCAGATAACGAAGTAGAAACATTTCATAGTTTTACAGGCAGCAAACATGATTTGGTGCAAAACGTAAATAGATTCTATGCTTCAAACAGCCTAAAAAACAATAGCTTAGATGAAAGTATAAACTTTAATTTGCCACAATTTTATGAAATTAAACAGGCTCAAAATAACCAACTGCTCTTAACATCGTTTAGCAGCACAATTAAAACCGATGAAAAGCAAACCACGCACAATAATAACTGACACTATAGACATCTAGACCTCTTGACGTATAGATTGCCAAAATAAGCGATAACCGTTAAAATGCCCTTTCTGATTATATGGGGTAATAAAGATGTCTACAAAATGGAATGGTGAATATATCAGCCCTTATGCTGAACACGGTAAGAAAAGTGAACAAGTTAAAAAAGTAACAGTATCCATCCCGACTAAAGTATTGAAAATACTTACCGATGAACGCACCCGTCGCCAAATAAATAATTTACGTCATGCCACGAATAGTGAATTGTTATGTGAAGCCTTTCTGCATGCTTATACAGGACAACCACTTCCGGAAGATGAAGATCTGGAAAAATAACTGAATGAAGATGCGGGTTCGCCATCAATAGATAATCTTCTGTCATTAACTTTGCTGTAACTGCCTGTACAAAAATGCCCATTGCATATTAAAGTGCTGTGTGGGTTTTTGCTTAAACTGACTGCGGACAAACTGGCTCATACGCCCTTCGACATAAGCAAGCAATAAATTAGCGATAACAGTCTCATCAATACTAAGCTTATCGCCATCAAGAATCGGTTTTTCTCTTAACACCTGCTTGACTTGTGACTCCAGCTTGGAAAATACATGTTCAATACGTATTTGCAACCGCCCGTTTTCTCCTAATAAAGCATCTCCGGTTAAAATACGTGTAATACCCGGATTTTGCTCCGCAAAACCTAATAAAAAATACAAGATATGTTCGATACGTGTAAACGTTTGTTTTTGTTGTGCTTTAATTAAGTTTATTTGAGTGAATATAGTTGATTCGATGTAATCGATCAGACCTTCAAACATACGCGCTTTACTTGGAAAATGACGATATAAAGCAGCTTCTGACACCCCGACTTCAGCAGCTAATTTAGCAGTTGTAATACGCTGTCCCGGCTGGCCTTCAAGCATCTTAGCTAGTGCACGTAAAATATCTTCCTTGCGGTTTACTTTTTTTTTGGTTAATTGTGCCACCATTGCTTACAACTTCCTTTGTCTTTTTAATCCGATATTAATGTTTGCCTGAGTGACCAAATCCACCCTCTCCACGCTCTGACGCATTAAATTCATCAACAATTTCAAATGTCGCCTGTACTACGGGGAGAAAAACCAGCTGCGCCAACCGCTCTCCCGGCTCAAGAGCAAAGCTCTCTTTACCTCTATTCCAGCAGGAAACCATTAATGGACCTTGATAATCAGAATCAATTAATCCCACTAAATTTCCCAGCACGATGCCATGCTTATGGCCTAACCCTGAGCGCGGTAAAATGGTTGCCGCCAGTTTAGGATCTGCGATATGGATTGCAATCCCGGTTGGAATTAACTTTGTTTCTCCCGGCTCAATAATTAATG
>NZ_JBFGZY010000137.1:0-10544 GCF_041586535.1 Psychromonas sp.
AGCGTCAGCGGCAGAGCAACATTTTCGGCTGCGGTTAATCTGGGTATCAGATGAAAACTCTGGAATACAAATCCCACTTTTTCACGCCTGACCTGAGCCTGCTGCAGTTCCGTCAATTCGGTAACATTATCACCATTTAGAACATAATTGCCGCTGTCGGGTTGATCCAGTAAACCCAGCACATTGAGTAATGTCGATTTACCTGAACCGGAAGGCCCCATAATAGAGACGTAGTCACCGTTTTGAAGCTGCAGGTTAACATCATCAAGACCATGCACCAGCTCTTCTCCCACTTTGAAGGTACGGTTTATATGCTCAAGCGTGATCATCTTTCTTCCGGTTTTTCAATTTTAGCCAGAACCCCGTCAGCAACCCCTTTACGATCGACTGTGGTCACTACCTGTTCACCCTGTTCAATGCCTCTTAGAATTTCTGTCTGGTCCCAGTTGGCCAATCCTATTTTTACGTCACGCAGCTGCAGTGTACTTTGAGCGGTATTAAAAATATAAACCTGCTGCTTGTCGATAATAGCCTCAGTAGGGACACGTAATACATTATCACGCATCCTTAAGATCACTTCCGCATCAGCACTGTAGCCCGGCAGCATTGCCGCCATGTCATCCGGGTTTTCAAAAATCACCTCGATATCAACAGTGCGCGCCTGCTTTTCACGATCCAGTACATAGGCTGCTATGCGCCTTACCTTTGCGGGAAAACGCCTGTCTTTAAAAGCATCCAGGCTGATACGGGCGAGCATATCCGCCTGGATCTGCGGGGCATCCACTTCATCGATCGGAGCACTGACATAAAAACAGGAATTATCAACCATATCCACTGCCGGCAAAGTCGCGATACCCGGTGGTGATGGTGTGACATATTCACCAATTTCACCATTCACCTCCACCACCACGCCACTAAAAGGCGCTTTCAAAAGCGTGCGCTCAAGGTGTGCCTCGGCCACGCCAATGCGTTCTTTACTGACAATGGCTGAACTCAGTGATGCGGTACAATCTGCCCGACTTGATTTTGCGGTTGCCACGGCCTGATCGACCAGCTCTTCAGAAATAGCTCTGCTTTTACCCAGATCTGTTTTTCGTTTGGCATTTTTTGCCGCAATATCCGCCTGCACACAGATGCTTTCGGCGCGAGCGCGAGCAGCTTCAGCTTCAGAATAGGCAAGCCTTACCTCCGCCTTTAAATCATCATTCCATAACGCCAGCAGCACCGCCCCCTGCTCGACCTGATCTCCTTCCTTAATCAGCAGTGAAGCAATCTGTCCACCCAGCGCCGGTGACATCTTCGCCCGCCGACAGGGCATAACAGTTCCGGCCCGGGTATTAGCGACAGTCTCTTCAATCATCCCTATTTCGGCCTCCTGCACCTGTACCAGTACAGGCTTAGGACGAGTGTTGTAAACCAGAACTAACATTATGACCAGGATCACTACAGCAATAATCAACAGATGCTTATTTCTTTTAATCATACCCATCCTTGTGTTTATTAATGCTTATGCCAAACAACTTGGATCTCTTATCAAACAGCCACATCGCTACTGCATCTAATCATTGTTATGGCTAAAATAACCATGACGCGCGCCTTTTAACAGTTTATGAAATCCCTTGCCATCAACGTGCACCAGATGTTCATGATCTCCGGCTTCAAAGAAAATATTAGCCAGAGCCAACAGGCGCTGATCCATAAACGTTGCCAGTTGATAAGCCGGTCCCACTGGTGGAATCGCACCGGATTGGCAGTCATTAAAGAGCTTATTGATTTCAGCTTCTTCTGCCAGTGAAAATTCCCGTCCGACCTCTTCGCTCATTGCCTTTAGTTTCAGCCAGTGGCGCCCGGGAATCACAACCATTGCATAACCGCGGGCATCTTTGACAATCACCGCCTTGGCAATATGATCTTCAGGAATGTGCGCAGCCTCAGCACTCTCGCGACTGTTATAGGTTTTTGGATGCGGCAGCAGATCATAATCAATTTGCAGTGCCGCCATATAAGATTTTACCGTTTCTGCCATGGACATGGTGTTTGTTCCTTATCGAATAATTCAAGTTACTTACCAGCCCCATTAAGGATCTGTATTCAATACTCACTCATGATCTGAGGCCAAATAAATTGCGCTTTTGTTAATTCAAAGTGTAGTCTATCCCCTTCCGGTGCACCTATATTTGCCATGCAGGATTAAAAATTAATCATCGGAAAGCATGCCCTGGATAATGATGCTGCAGGGGCTGACATAACGAGAATATTGCTCTGGAAGGGAAATAATTGAGTGAACCTGCACAGGAGAGAAGCTAAGCAATAATCAGGAGCCGGTTTATGTAGGTGTTGCAAAGCGGAATACTGAATGGCGTTTTATAAAGTTAGATGATGAGAGATGGGCTTTAATAAAGTTTTCACATCCCACCATTTAAAGGGTAAACAGTGAGATGTGAATATGTCCGGACGTTAATAATTTAGCGGGTCTATTTTAAGAAATAGGACTCTGCTAACGCATTGTGAATGCCGGCTAATTTAATCTGTAATTGATCAATATAATCGTGCAACTCACCGTTTCTAAGTACCCTGACATCACTATGTTTTAAATCATCACTGGCTTCATCAATCAACTCAATCACCTGAGGTGAGTTGACAAGAGGCTCAATTAAGTCTTTTAATTCATACAAGCAAAACAGAATTGATCTTGGAAACACCTCACTATGCATGATAAATTCAATGACATCTTTGCGCTGAATACGTACACTCATCTGTTGACGATACATTTGATAGGCACTCAGTGAGCGTAATAAACTCATCCATTGAATATTATCGTAAGGTTTAGCCTCTTCACTGGTGATAAGCGTCGCAGAGCGGACATCTAAAATTCGCGAAGTCATATCTGCCCGTTCAATAATTGAACCGAAGCGGATAAAAACATAACCGTCATCATGGTTAATAGTGCCGTCCAATGCTCCGAATATCATCTGCGCTGATTCAATGATATGTTTTAAATAGTTAAACCGGCCACGCTTGGTCAGGCCTTCATTTTTATTATCTTTGACGTAATAATATAATGAATTAATGCCTTCCCAGATGCACTTCGGCAGAACATCACGAATGGTTCTCGCATTCTCCCTTGCGCTGGAAATAGAATTAAGAATGGAGGAGTGGTTATTATCCCCAGCTAACAAATATCTTAATGCACTTTGTTCCGAAAAGTCTTTATGATTTTTCTGGTATTCCTCACGTACCCCTATGATATCAATCAACGGCGCCCAACCTGAAGAAACCCCCTTAGGTAAATCCATAATCAGCATGTTATTAACATTGATTAAACGCGCAACATTCTCTGTCCGTTCAACATAACGGGACATCCAGTATAAAGTTTCAGCTACTCTTGATAACATATTATTCAGCTTCCTCGTCAACAATCCAAGTATCTTTACTACCGCCACCCTGTGATGAATTCACCACTAAAGAGCCTTTAACCATGGCGACTCGCGTTAATCCTCCGGTGGTAACCTGAATATCTTTGCCCGATGACAGGATAAAAGGTCTGAGATCCACATGCCGGCCAGCAGGATCAGACTCAGCTAAAGTCGGCACGGTGGACAGGTTTAAAGTGGGTTGTGCAACCCAGTTGCGCGGATCAGCTTTAATCTGTGCGATAGTTTCCTGCTGCTGTTTTTTAGTGGATTTAGGCCCAATCAACAAACCATAACCGCCTGATTCATTCGCGGGCTTAACCACCAGCTTATCAATGTTTTTGATCACATAATCACGTTCTTTTTTATCTAAGCACTTGTAAGTAGGTACATTCGCAATTTTTGCCTCTTCACCCAGATAATATTTAATAATTTCAGGGACATAAGCATAGACTACTTTATCATCTGCAACACCGGCGCCGGGGGCATTAACCAAAGCGACATTACCTTTTGCCCAGGCACGCATCAAACCGGGTACGCCCAGTTTTGAATCCGGATTAAAGGCTTCCGGATCTAAAAACAGATCATCAATGCGGCGATAAATAACATCAACTCTGCGCAACCCCGTGATAGTTTTCATATAAACACAATCATCTTTTTCGACCACCAGATCCCGGCCTTCCACCAGCTCGCAGCCCATCTCTTGAGCGAGGTAACAATGTTCAAAATAAGCAGAATTAAATACCCCGGGGGTCAATACCACCACCTCAGGTATATCCTGCGGACGCGGAGACATCGCAGAGAGCATATCGAACAACTGCGATGGGTAATCATTGACAGGCAGAACCGGAACCTGCTCAAACAATTCCGGGAAAACACGTTTCATAACGGAACGGTTTTCAAGCATATAAGAGACACCGGAAGGAACGCGCAGATTATCTTCCAGCACGTACATGGTGCCGTCACCGTCACGGACTAAATCTGAACCACAAATATGCGCCCAGATATTATTAGGTGGATTAACGCCCACGCATTGCGGACGAAAATTAACGGATTTGGCCAATAAGTCTTTTGGAAAGACACCATCTTTTATTATTTTTTGCTCATGGTAAAGGTCATTAATAAACAGGTTTAGTGCTTCAACGCGTTGTTTTAACCCCGTCTCGACAGTCTGCCATTCGTTTTTACCTATAATGCGCGGAATAATATCCACAGGCCATGCCCTGTCTATAGTATTTCCCTCATCATATACAGTGAATGAAATACCCATCTCTTTAATCGCCAAATCAGCGACCGCTCTGGCTTGTTTTAACTCATCACCGGATAAACCGGCAAAGAATTGCGCTAATTGTCGTCCATGTGGTCTTACTCCTCCCTGGCCGTCAATTAATTCATCAAAAAAACCATTTGTTTGGTACGCTTTCCAATCAATTCCCATACAGTTCGCCGCCTTTTCCATTATTAACTTTCATGCCATATAAATTTTTTAATTATTCTAATCGGGTCATATCGACCGCCACATTGAGGCTCTGCGATCCCCCACCAAATACAACTCCTTTCAACGGAGTTACATCAGAAAAATCCCGGCCGACTGCCAGAGTGATATGCTGACCGTCGGGTAATACATTGTTGGTCGGATCAAAATCAAGCCAGCCGAAATTCGGAACAAAGACGGCAAACCAGGCATGAGTTGCATCGGCACCTTCTAATTTTTGTTCACCTTCCGGCGGTATTGTTTCAATATAGCCACTGACATATCTCGCCGCTAATCCCATGCTGCGCAGGCAAGCTAGTGCAAAGTGTGCAAAATCCTGGCAAACGCCCCGTTTTTGTGCAAAAACATCACCCAAAGGGGTGCTAATCGTGCTAAAACTAGGATCATAGTAAAACTCATGAAAAATTCGTGCCATTAAATCCTCACAGGCAGAAATTAAATTTTTCTGCGCAGAAAAAGAGGCCAGCGCATAACTTTTAATATATTTGTCTAAAGGAGTATATTGAGAAGGCAGAACAAACTCAGCGGCTTTTAATAATTCATGAGTATTAGGATTAGCCAGTAAATCACGGGTTTTTTCCCATGGCAGATCAATACTATTTAAATTTTTATTCAGACCCGCAAACAGTTCAACCTCACTGACCGCCGTCACTTTAAGTGTTTTGTGTTGCGTGGCGATCTCAAAAGCGGTCACGTCATTATCAAAATAATCGGTATACTGCTGCAGATAGTTGGTTGACGGTTGTATTTCAATTTCGGTGTTATAACAAATCTGTCCCCGGTGATTGCTTTTTGGGGTTAAACGCGCCTGATTTTGGCATAAACTGACAAAATCCGAATAATGATAGGTTGTGGTATGTTTTATTTTATATTTCACGATTGGGCTTACCCATATTGGTCCAGTTTAATTTTTTAGCCCTTTTAGTATGCGTGAAATACTGAAGTAACAATACGTCACAAAAAGTATCCAGATTGGTACGGATATTCTGGCTAAATTCCACTAGCAGCTTACGTTGACCATTTTCACTTGATTGCAGGTAGTCTCTTTCGGTCAAATAACAACTGGTTTTAGAGAGGAGAATCGCTTTCTCATGCGCGGCAATTAATCCGGGCCGTCGCTTGGCCGGCAGGTGCTGGCAAAGTTGATTAATTTGCTCTAACTGAAATAATAAAGAACGGGGATATTCGGCATCCAATAATAATAATTCGATACCTGTCCCGAGGCTCTGGTACATGCGATAACGACGTTTATGGGTCACCAAACTCGCCTGACTGCTCAATACCGCTTCTAACAATCCGAGTTCTTCGGCCGTATCTAACTCTTTAACCAACAACGCAGAAGTTAATGAAGTAATTTGCATGCTGCGTTCAATCCTGCGTCCCATTTTCAATAAAAACCAGCCGTTGCTATTAGGCATACAGTCCGTAATGGAACCATTAAAGGCCATGATTGAGCCCATAATTTTATCTAAGCTGCTTTGTATTGAACGCGTTGAGACCTCTATTGTGGTATTTTTCAATAAACGGATTTGCTCATTAATTTCGTCAATAATCCGCCAACTGTCATAGGATAACAATTCCCGGATTTGCACTGCCGAATTAGTCAAATAACCAAGGGTATTACTAATACTGGCGGGACATTCCTTAGTCGCTAACAGTTGAAAAGCCATCTGCTTACACAACACAGGATCAAACTTCTCCAGCTTTGTATCTTGTTGTGTGTAGGGATAAACAATCAACTGCGCTTTCATCGCAGCTAACAGTCTGGTGACAATATTTTGCCGGGTTAAATCAGGATAGATAGCCAACTCGGTATATCTGTCTATAAAGATACGTAAAATACGTACCGTATTTTCACATCTTTCCAAATAGCGCCCTAACCAAAACAGATGTTCAGCAGTACGGCTCGATATCTCCCCTTCCAACAGGGTAAGATCCATCCTTTTTCTGATCTGCCCCGGTACTGCGTGTGCTTCTTGAGCTTTACTATTATCAGTGCTGATCCAGGTATCTTTAACCCAGCCTGACTCACTGGCCTCATTAGAAAAACATAAGGCAGAAGGTAAAACCTCCACGCCATATTCTGTGGTTAAAGCATAACAGCGAAATACAACAGGTTTATCAACTAACCGGCCATTAACCCAAAATGGTGCAGTACTGAATTTGGCTTTGTCCCGGAAATAATAATCGTCGGGCTGGGTACTGAGCAGCTGAGCTATTTTTTCTGCGTCAACAGCCCCGTCTAATGTAAATTGTTTATCCTTGTAAGAAGCAAATTCAAGTTGATTCCAATCTAATGTTTTGGCTTGTTGGACGTCATAATACTCAGGCTCACTGAGTATTAAGGGTTCTTTTAAAAGGTGAGTGGATAATTCGGCTAAATGACACTTAATCGCTGTCGACGTTAACACGCCGCTGCCAAAGGGGTTTATCACTTTGACCGAGCCATCCCGCACCGCCTGTAATAAACCGGGAATACCATGTAATGAATACTCAGTTTGCTCTAATGAATCGATAATCCGATCCGGCAGCCAACGGATAATGACATTAATTTTCCCTAATCCCTGTAAGGTTTTTAAACAAACTTGACCGTTGCGTACGGTCAGGTCAGCACTCTGCACCAGGGTATAACCGAAATAGGTGGATAAAAAAGCATGTTCATTATAATTAGGATCATCCGCTCCCTTAGTGAGGATCACAATGCGCGGATCATCCATATTGCTGCTGTATTCATTGACATTTTCCTGAAATAACTGCAGAAATTTTCTAATTTCCTGCACGCCGCATTCAGCAAACTCTTCAGCCATGACCCGCCGGGCGATAATGCGACTTTCAAGCAGCAAGCCCAGGCCTAACGGGCACTGGCAATGATCCGTCAGCACTTTAAATTTACCGGATGGATCCCGGTAAACATCAAGCGCGGTAAAAAACAGCTTTAAATCCTTTGCCGGCAGACTAAAACCTTCACGCAGGTAATTATTATCCCGATATAATTGCTGAGCCGGAATCAGTCCGTCCAATAGTAATTTTTGCCCGCTATAGATGTCCTGCTGAACCCTGTTTAATAACTGGGTTCTCTGCTTTACACCCGCTTCAATCAAAGCCCAGTCGGCTTTAGAAAACATAAAGGGTAAAGGATCAAGGTGCCACTGCTGACTGCTGTCATGTTTGATACTGCTGTTTTGCAGTAACTGAGTTATTTCAGTCGCCCGGTTGCTGATATCTTCTGCCGAGAGGTTCGCCAGACGATTAAACAGGGTATCCCAATGCTCCGGATGCAGGCCGCTATGATTGGCTACCTCGTCATGCACATGCAGACCATTTAAGTATGAAGAGAGCCATATGGGTAATTCAGACATAGTGTGATTTCTTATATACAAGCTAACTATTACTCCATGTTATAGCAGATAAACAACAGAACCTTTACTTTTATATCAGATAACTGTGACAAAAAAATATTAAAATTATTCCACCCTGACGATATTCAGGGTGGAATAAATTTTTATTTAAAAGTAGGCTGTCGACGTAAATCCAGTGTATTCGGATAATCCTGATTAATGCTTTCCTCTTCAGGAAAAACAAAATCACTGACAGCTTCGGTTTGTTGAAAACTGTGATTAACCGCTGAAGGTGACCATGTTGGCAGTGCCGATGCTAATAACGACGGCGTATGCCCATGCTCCCAGAATCGCGCAATTCTGCGCCCTTCTGCTTCAAATGCATTGATCGGTGCAGTCTCAGGGTTACGTCCGCCCGCGTGGCTGACATGATAAACGAAGCCACCTAAAGAGCGTCCGGACCAGGTATCAATCAGATCAAACACCAGTGGTGCATGCACACCAATGGTCGGGTGTAACGCGGTGGGCGGCTGCCAGGCACGGAAACGAATGCCCGCCACCATTTCATTTTTAGTTTGTGCGTTGACCGGCTTAAGCGGCACTCTGCGGCCGTTACAGGTTACGATATAACGATCGCCAACCATTCCCTGGACTTTGATTTGTACTCTTTCCAATGATGAATCAACATACCTTGCTGTACCGGAGCCGGTTGCTTCCTCACCCAAGACATGCCAGGGTTCAATAGCGGTTCTCAGCTCTAATACAATGCTGTCCAACTCACGCGTACCACACACAGGGAATCTAAATTCAAAAAACGGATTCAGCCAATTTAATTGGAAATTAAAGCCTGCCTGCTGCAGATCGCGGCAAATTTCAGCCAAATCATTTTCCACATACTGCGGTAATAAAAACTTATCATGTAATTCAGTACCCCAGCGCACCAGCTGTTTGTGATACGGCTGTTTCCAGAACCAGGCTAATAAGGTACGCAGTAATAACATCTGTACCAGACTCATTTGCGAATGAGGCGGCATTTCAAAGCCTCTAAATTCAACAATCCCCAGCCGGCCCATTGCTGAATCGGGGGAGTATAATTTATCAATACAAAATTCTGCGCGATGGGTATTACCGGTTAAATCGACCAATAAATTACGCAGTAACCGGTCAACCAGCCAGGGCTCAGGCACTTCGCCTTTGGGCATATGTGAAAAAGCAATTTCCAATTCATATAACACTTCATCACGTGCTTCATCAACGCGTGGCGCCTGGCTTGTCGGACCGATAAACAGGCCGGAAAACAGATAAGACAAACCGGGATGGTGCTGCCAGTAGGTGATAAAGCTTCTTAATATATCAGGTCGGCGCAGGAATGGACTTTGATCCGGTGTTGCACCGCCTAATGTCACATGATTACCGCCACCCGTGCCGGTGTGACGCCCGTCAGCCAAAAATTTATCGGTACCTAAACGGCATTGTTTGGCCAGGCCGTATAAGGTTGTTGTTCTGTCAACTAATTGCGCCCAGGAGGTAGACGGGTGAATATTCACTTCGATTACTCCCGGATCCGGCGTCACCGCATATTTTTCGACGCGGCTATCCTTCGGTGGACTATATCCTTCTATTACCACCGGCATAGTCAGTTCTTTAGCAACAGACTCGATCGCATCTAATAATCCCAGGTACTGTTCAAAATGACTGATCGGTGGCATAAAGGTATACAAGCGCCCTTCCCGGACCTCCAGAACAAGCGCCGTTTTAATCATCTCTTTACCGATAAATCCCTTTTTCAATTTCGGGGGGGTAACAAAATCAAGCGGAATATCAAACGGGTCGCGCTCGATAATATTATCCGTCCATTCCAGACTGTCTAAAGGAAGACGGTAACCCAGAGGTGATTCACCCGGTAATAAGAAACAATGCCCGCGTTTAAATTCCCAAATACATGACTGCCAGCAATTTTTGCTATCATGCCATTTCAGAGGTAAGACATAACCCACAGGTTTTTCTATACCCTGCTCCATTTTTGCCAGCAGTCCTTTACGGCTCATCGCATGCAGCAATTCAGGCTGCTTAGGTGATATTTCTGTCGGTAAAGAGGCTTCCTGCCATAGATGATAGAGAATATCTTCATAAGCGGTAGTCAGTGCAGTCTTATCCAGGCCCAAGGCGTTACACAGGGTTTCTGCAAATTGCTTCGTATGGTTATGATCTAATTGATAATCTTTATTGGGATCAGCTAACAGCGTAGGATCCTGCCATAACGGAACACCATCTTTGCGCCAGTAACAGGCGTATTGC
>NZ_JBFGZY010000138.1:0-10505 GCF_041586535.1 Psychromonas sp.
CACGTTTAGCCAAAACTTGGCCGACTTCGTCTTTAGAAAGAAGAGTTTCGATTTGATGATTTAAGCGCTTTAATTCTGTATAAGAGAGAGCATCAATACAGTGTTGGAAAGCGGTGAAAGTTACTTTATCCATCACATTCCTCCTATAAGATTGGATACTACTATGAGTAGAGTTAATACCAACACTTAAATGGAACAGCGCCTATTATAACCAGTGTTATTAATTCTGCAAGCAACATGAGCACTTCGTGCTCAAGACCTTATATCCCCGAGCTAAAGCAGCGGAGTTTTACGGTCTAATCTGATAAAATGTTTGCTTGGTGCTGCGGCTGTTTTGCCAATAGCGTTGCCTTCAAAGAGTAAAAGTTTTTTTATTTCAGGCTTAGTGCCTTTATTTCCAACCTTTGCTTTGATAGCCCATTATATTGTCGGCTCACAGCGCACAATGGAAGATTTGAGATTAACGGCTTTATTTGGTCTTTATTCTCTTATCCCGTATGCAGCCTATTTAGTGGCTGTTTACTATTTTAGCTATAAACTTAATCTACTCTGGACACTGACAACTGTGACACTGGTTTGGCTATTTTTCGCATTCATTTTATTGGTTTGCTGGACAAGGTTTCATTTGACCTCGCTTTAACCCGTAACAAGCGATGCAGGAAAAGGTTAAGCTTCAATACCCAGATCCCAATAAGGGGGTGTACCGTAATACTGAGCAAAATAGTCAAGAAACGCGCGGACTTTAGGCGCAACCAGTCTTGAGCTGGGATAAACAGCCCAGATTGCAGCCTCATCAACTAACGGGTAATCCTCGAGGATCTGCACAAGCTCTCCCCTTTGCAGATGCTCGTAAGCTATCCAGGTGGCACACATAGCGATACCCAGTCCATTGGCGCAGGCATCACGCACGGCTTCGCCAAGATCCACGCGAATATTTCCTTTCACTTTTATATTCAACGGCCCATCTTTTGTTGCAAAGGTCCAGCCTTCCAACCCAGTGCGCTTTATACATAAGTGATCGCGCAGTTCTTCCGGTTTGACCGGCTTGCCGTATTTGCACAGGTATTCAGGTGAAGCACACATTATCCGCTTGTCCACTGCCAGCTTTTTCGCAATCAGGGTGGAATCCTGCAGTGCAGCGTTCCTGACCGCCACATCAAACCCGCCTTCAACCAAATCAACAATAGAATCGGTTAAGCGTATATCCAGGGAAAGATCCGGATACAGAGCTAAAAAACCCTTTAGTGCGGGCATAAGATGGATACGTCCAAAGGAAGCCGGAGCGGTTATTCTCAACGTCCCCTGCGGCTGCAGATTTCCAGAGCCAACGGATGCGCGCCCGGCATCCACGGTAAGCAAAATCTCCTCGGCATGAGGAAGAAATGCCATGCCCTCTTCGGTAAGAGAGACTTTACGGGTGGTGCGATGGACCAAACGCGCACCAAGATCTTCTTCAAGCCGGCTGATATGCATACTCGCTACGGGCGGCGACAAGCCCAGCTCCTGACCTGCCTGACTGATATTATGTGTGGAAGCGAGTCTGACAAACAACCTTAGGTGTTCAATATTCATATGTTACTGCCAATTAGCGATAAATTTTAATTAGTTTACTACAACATCCTGACTGCAGGGAGCCCGCAACCTGATATATTCCTGAAGCTTAAACCATGCAAAAACACCCGCTAATAGATTGGCAATGGCTGCGGCAATGATAGTATTGAAAATACTGTTACTGCTTGCTCCGATCCAGATAGCAGGTATATACAACACAAATAACCGGATCAATGACACCAGCAGTGCTCTTTGAGGCACTCTTAGTGCATTAAAAGCAGAAACGACAACCATACATAATCCAAGCGGAGCGTAGCTGAATGGCATAATCCACAAAGCAGCCTCAAGCCAACGCTGGATATTCCCATCCTTGCTAAATACCGCGATAAGGATACCTGATCCTATGGTCATCAAAAGTGCAATAGCAATATGAAACAGTAATAAAAACTTTGCCGTAGTTATCAGTAACTCGCTGATTTTATCCCGTTCATTCGCCCCAAGGTAGTGACCTATCATAGGTGAAACAGACATTGTAAGCGCAAGGCTAACCACCAGAAGAAAACTTTCAATACGCGACAACAGGCTCCAGAAAGCGATAGCTTCGGTTCCCATTCGCGCGATAAGCATCATAGTGACAAAAGCACTTGTCGCGGGCAAAATCTGATTTATTGTTGTTGGAATGGCCACTCTTATAAGCTCAGAAAAGTAGCTTAAGGTTGCAGGGTTACAATAAGCAGGCTTAAACCAGTGTTTATCTTTAGCCTTAAAAAGCATATACAGGGCGCAGCTGGCATAACCGATAGTTGAGGCGATTGCGGCACCTTCGACACCCATCTCAAAAGAGAATATTAAAATAGGATCCAGGATCAGGTTGATAATACTTGCAGCGACAAACATACTGCCCGTTGTTTTTGTATCACCGTTGGCTCGATAAACACAAGTGACAAGATAAAGGGCTGCAACGCTCACTGAGCTAAGCAGCCAAACCGGCCAGTAGCGGTTAAAAATATGCAAAAGCAGTTCAAACTTCTGCGTGGTTACCTCGTTAGAAACGAAGACGGTAAAGATTTGTTCACTTGCGCCCGATAGCAGCAGACAAAGCAATGAGATAAAAAAGAACCCGAAAACCACCGCAATAGTCGCAGTGGTAGCGGACTTGTCAGTCTGTTGCGAACCGCCAGCCTGAGCAATAATAGAGGTTGCAGCGATGCCGATGCCAACCTGGATCCCTATCAGGACGGTTTGGAAGGGTAACGTCATTCCGTGAACCGCCAGTTCATCGACCCCGAGCATGGCGATAAATATAGAATCAACCAGCTGCACCAGCATAATAGCAAACAGCCCAAGCGTAAGAGGAAGAGTCCTGCTGATGACTTGTCTGAGGATGGGAGAGACGCTTAACATAGATCTGTTCCGGTTACTTTCTGCTCTGGAAACGTGCCAGTGCTTAAAATAAAAAAGGCTCACCGGAGAGGTGAGCCATAAAGCTGTTGTACTATTAAAGGTATTTATTCAACCTCAACAACCACTTTACCGATAGCCTGACCGCTGGCCAGATGAGTATGCGCCTGCGCCGCTTCAGCAAGGGCAAAGCGCTTGCTGTCCAGCACAGGTGTTAATGCGCCCGCTTCGGCAATATTGGCCAGTTCACGGAGGATCTTGCCATGCGCTTCACGGCCGATATTATGAATCATCGGAAGCAGCATAAATACGACGTGCAGAGACAGACCTTTCATATGCACCATGCTCAGATCCAGCTCAAGCAGCGCCAGCGTAGTGGCAATCTGGCCGTTTAATTTTGCGGCCTCAATAGAGTTGTTCAGGTTAGCGCCGCCTACCGAATCAAACACCAGATCAAAACCATTGCCCTGAGTATAGTTAGCCACGTAATCGGCAACTGACTCTGCCTTGAAGTCAATCGCGGTTGCCCCCAGCTTCTGAATCAGCTCAGCCTGCTTACCCTGCGCGCCGGTAGCAAAAACCTCAGCTCCGAAATGACGCGCTAGCTGTACAGCGATATGCCCCACACCACCCGCGCCACCATGCACTAATACTTTCTGCCCCGAGCTGATTCCGGCGCGCATCAGCCCTTCATAGGCAGTAATACCAACCAGAGGAATCGCTGCAGCCTCTCTCATAGACAGATTCTTCGGCTTATGTGCGATAAGTCTTGCATCAGCCGGAATATATTCGGCGAGCGCGCCCTGGAGCTCCCCCAGTCCACCCGCACAGCCGTAAACCTCATCACCTACCACAAATTCAGTTACCCCTTCACCAACAGCTGCGACAGTACCTGCGAAATCCATGCCCAGAACACCCGGAAGCTTAGGCGCAAAAGGCAACGCCTCACCCATCTCACGAATCATCATGTCAATAGTATTAACACTGGTTGCCGCTACGCGCACCAACACATTACCTGCTTTAACTTCAGGCTTGGCAAGCTCTGCTGACTCAAACACCTCTGCACCACCAAATTCACGAATTACCATTGCTTTCATAAGAAATAACCTCTGCTTGTTTTGATTGATAGGCTAAGTATATTCCCCCTACAGCAGATGATAATTCGTCATTATAAAGAATCAGTTTTAATACTTTCTTAATAATCTGTTTAAATCATGGCGTTTACCGGATGAAAATAAGCAGAAAAATTGTTAATTAAAATATAAAAGATAAAAGATAAAAGCTGCTTTTATTAATATTTTTTTAAAACTGTTTTTGTAGTTTGCCTGATTATCAAGCGATAATAAGCTTGTTATGCTGCTTATAATGTTCAAGTTAACGGAGATAATAAACCATGCAAAAAATAATTCTTATTACCGGTTCGACCGATGGCATCGGTCTGGAAACTGCAAAGATGCTTATGGCCCAGGGTCACCACCTGCTGATTCATGGCCGTAATCCAACAAAACTTGCCGAAGTGCAAAAGATACTCTCCGGACTCCCCGGGAATGGCATGGTAGAAAGTTATCTGTCTGATCTTTCCCATCTTGCAGATGTCGAGGCGCTTGCGGCAGCCGTGATGGCGAAGCATAAAAAACTCGACGTGCTGATCAATAATGCAGGTGTATATAAAGTACCTCAGGTAACCACTAAAGATGGTCTGGATATCCGCTTTGTGGTCAATACTGTTGCACCCTATCTGCTGACCCAACGTTTGCTGCCTCTGTTTGATACTTCCGGGCGTGTGGTTAACCTCTCTTCTGCGGCACAATCTCCGGTCGATCCGAATGCCCTGGTTAGTCCGAACGCAGACGCTTCAGACAGTTCTATATACGCACAAAGCAAGTTAGCTTTAACCATGTGGTCCAAGGATCTGGCGGCTTTACTTAACAACAAAGGCCCGGCAATTATCGCGGTCAACCCGGCATCCTTTCTGGGAAGTAAAATGGTCAAAGAGGCCTACGGCGTTGCCGGTGGTGATCTGCGCATCGGTGCAGATATTCTTTGTCGTGCCGCACTTTCCGATGAGTTTGCCACTGCTTCAGGTAAGTATTTCGATAACGATAGCGGACGCTTCACCGCCCCCCATCCTGACGCACTTGATTCAGCAAAAAATAAAAAACTTGTTGCCGTTATCGAAAAGATTCTGGCCGAGAAAACACAATAATAATTTCCCTGATTAATTCACCAAAAAGACAGCAATGCTTGGCGAAAAGCATTACTGATAATTGAACATCTAAAGTTCAAAGCTCTTATCCCTATGCTTATCGAAAATGATCCTTCTGTTACGAAGGATCGCAACCCGTACTGCCCAACAGCCGCACACTCGAGCTGGAATATTCAGCGATCACTGATGCTTCAGCATGACAGAGCAGAATATGGTTTTACAACATTCCCAACAAGCCCGCTATAATGAACCTTAGATTAGCAACGCCAGTAAGCTCTGATATGAAAAAAATTATCAGAGCTTACTGGCGTAGAAAATGTTTGTGCCCGGTTTCGGGAAAAGTGAAAAACAACTGAAATGTCCCATAAAAGAAATGCACATGCATGGCTTCCCCACCTTAAAAATCGACACATATTAAGTGCCTAACTGTTTTTAATGATTGCTATGCTCTAAGTTTTACTGAGCAAGCATACCGCCAATGTGTATTGGTGAAAGTAACGATTAATACACTGTCCTAGAGCACCATATAGTTTAAAAAAACGAACGCCAGAGCTGACTGAAAATCGCTCAGGCAAGGCGTGTTAGCGAAGGAATAGAGATCTCTGTCGAGCTGACGCAACGCAGAATGAGCGATTTTTAGGCGCTCTAGCAAGCAAGGAGAAGCAAATGAGAATTCCTATTGTCGTTTTTCTATGTGCACTACTGAATCCGTCTGCGTTCAGCGAGACAACTATCACGGTCAATGACAGGACGATAAGGAGTTCAGGAAACAATATTACGGTCAGCAATAACACTGTTATGATCGATGGAAGGATCCTCTCGGGCAATGTTTTGCAGGGATCGGGAAAAATTGTAAGCGAAAATCGCAACCCGGGAGAGTTCGAGGTATTGCGCTTGGGCATAGCAGCAGAGGTTACTGTCATAAACAACGGGTATGGGACAGCCCCGTAGTGGTCTCGCATAGGCTTTTTCTGTAATGAAGTCATTAGTGTGTCTAGAACAGATACTGATTATTAAAAAAAGCAAAAAGAAAGACCTGCTTCTCTTATTTGGTTACTTAATCGCCCAGTCATTCCTTGTCAATTAAGATCACAACAAAAAATAACAACAACGCCCCTTTCAAAACGGGGCGTTTTGCGGTTCAGGTCTAGATCAACTGCTTGAGTTTGTGCTCTACCAGAGGGTCGTCAGGTGACAATTGCTGGGCCATTTCCAACAATTGAATGGCATCCTGTGGATGCTCGTCCTGATGTTTGAGGGCAATGTCGATAAGGGGCTGCACATCGATTTGTTCCTGGTGCTCCTGCACATGGACCTCTTTCTCATCGATAAGAATATTGTGAGCCTTACTCAGCAGTCCCAGACGATGCTCAGAGCTGGCATTGGCTTTATTGAGTTTTTTATAATAATCCTCTTTAAAGCGTAGTGCCTTAGTTTGCTGGCGAAACTGGACGATATCAATTTGCTGGTGACGGATAAAGTCCACGGCTACCTGCTTGTAAAAGCCAAATTTGTTCAGGTAAGTGGCGTGTGTACCGTGGCCCATACCAAACACCCGCAGGTGCGTCAGCTCGGGATAGCGTTTGGCGTGCAGGCGGTCAATGCTATTGGTGGGATCGTAAATAATATACCCCTTGGCTTTACCCAAGCAGAGATCGTGATAATCCCCAGACCAGTCAAACTGCTGTGCCAACTCAGTGCTGGATCTGTTATCCCAGGGCGCAAGCTGGCGGTTTTTGGTGCTGACAGGATGGAACAACAACACCTGATCAAGCTGCAGCAAGTCTGCAAAGGCACCAATAGCAAAGCCGCCGCGACTCAACCCGTAACCCAAGCGACAGGTGAAGGGCTCAAGCAAAGTGGATAATTGTTCGAGAAAGAAGATTAGATTGCGGCTGCGGAACCAATTACTTTTTCCCAGGTGCTGAAAGGAGATAATGTTCACTTGCTGTTTTTGCGCCAAATGGTAACCCCAAGGGGCAAAATCGGCATGGAGATCCTGTTCCTGCAGATTGGTACCGGCGGGTGAAAAAGTGAATAATAGCGGTTTATTCAAATCAACAAACTCATACTTTACAAAGACATCGTCAAGTAAATCACTGCCGGACATCGGCAGTTGCGCTTGTTGCTGTGCATGTGAGTGGGTTAACCACTCATCTAACCAATACAGCAATTTCATATAACCCTCCTTTAAAAACAATCGTGAGATTGTATCAAAGATGGCCGCTGGATAAAAATTCAGTTTGGGAATGATAATTATCTATACTTAGATCATTTAGGCTACATACCCCAACACGAACCCAAGACCCTTGATCCAGATCAACTTTCTGTTGATCTTTTTGAAATGTTAAATAAAATACACTGCAAAATTATAGAGGTTATCAAGTGCGTAAATGTAAATATTGCCAGAAAGAGTTGCCAATATGGCGGACTCAAAGAAACTGGGTAGAGAAAAATATTACCCATAGAAAAAAATTAAAGTACCGATGCGAGCATTGTAAAAAAATTAATTTTATATAAAGACAGAATGTAGCCATCTTTAGTAAATCCTAACCGCCTTCAATTATTACAGCCAATTGTAATGGAGAGCAAAGAAAGTTGGCGCATTAGTATTTAATATATAATTTTCCAGTCATTGGAAAAAGTCACCAGCTCCGTAGGGTTCTGTGAAAGGGATAAGGCAAAAGCATCACCCTACTCGAGGTCCTCCTCTGTAACTTTAAATTGAACATTTTAACGTCAGCTTTGTAGGACAAGCTGCCATTAAGCTTACTGGGAGAAATGTATGGTACGCCCCGTTTTGCAAGTGAAAACTAAAAATAACGGAGTTGGTTTGAGTTTATTTCCAGAAACGCTGAGCGCACACCGAGAAACATAAGATATAAGCAGTTAAATTTTTCTCTGTCTTAGCGATATTCTCTGTGGTGAATTATTGTTTGCCCTGCATTTTAAGCAATACCATTCTATCGTGCTGAGTCATACCATAAAAAAGCCATGACGTTTTAGATCAGATGCGTACTCGACAGACTTCAAACTCCGCATACCCTAGGGTATTTTTTTAAGTATAGTACGCGGAAACAAACCTTGCCTTATATCCCCGCCCTAAAGAACGAAGTTTTACGGTAAAATGATAAAACTGTTAAAATGCCAGGCTTAGATCATATTTCGCTTGAGCTTTTAATAAATGAGGATTTGATGTCTGAGAATAATGAATTATCAGAGGGCCAGGATTTGGTAATTGACAATATAACACCGGAGCTTGAAATTATTTATCGCGATCAGCAGCTTATTGCAATTAATAAACCTTCAGGCTTATTGGTACATCGTAGTTGGCTAGATAGTCACGCAACAGAGTTTGCGGTGCAGAAGCTACGTGATCAAATCGGTCAGCATGTTTATCCTGCACACCGACTGGATAGGGCTACATCAGGCGTTTTATTGTTTTTATTGGATAAAACCTATGCCACCGATTTGATGGAGCAGTTTGCCCAGCAAAAAACTGAAAAACGCTATTTAGCTGTGGTAAGGGGACATATCGGCTCAGGTAAACTCAATTATCCGTTAAAAAAGAAGCTGGACAGAATTGCCGATAAACAAGCTAATCTAGATTGTGAAGCGCAACCAGCAGAGACATATTACCAAGGGCTTGCACATTGTGAATTACCGATTGCGGTACGCCCATATCCGCAATCCCGTTATTCGCTGGTGGAATTACGGCCGAAAACGGGCAGAAGGCATCAACTGCGCCGCCATTTAAAACATCTGCATCATCCAATTATCGGCGATACAACACATGGGGATGGTAAGCACAATAAGATGTTCAGGGAGGAGTTTGCCAATCACCGCTTGTTGCTGCACGCAGCCTATCTTGCCTTTATTCATCCGCTAACGGGGGAAAAAATAGAGATTCATGCGCCACTTGATAAAAAGTTTAATGCATTATTAACAAAACTAAACCTCGCTGTTTGATATCAATTACATGTTACTTTTTAGGATCTGCTGACCTTTCGAGATTGTTTTGCAGCAGTTTGTTGGTTCTTTATACAAGGCAGAGCCTGCGTAGTGTAGTTATTCTACATAAACAGGCGATAACGCAGTAGAAAGGGCCAACAAGCGCTGCCCGTAGGGTTCGCCTAAAAGCGTTTTACTCTTTGTTGCGAGGTATTTAACCTCAACTCTGGATAAGCGACATCCCTCAACACCGCTCTTTTCGCCCCTCTCTGCGTTAAGTTTGCTTGTAATAGCCGGCCACTACTTCACAAACTTGCCTTGATAGGAACAAAAATCCCGGCATTGAGCGCTACCTGAGCCAAAAAAGAGAACTTCATCTATTATAATGCCCACTATCCAGAGTTGAGGTTATTTACTTAGAATGACTAAGCTACACACCTCGCGTCGCGATTAACATGCTTTTATCTCGAACAAAAATTAACCGCGAAAGGTCAACAGCCCCTAATCATCCGCCTACATCCCTGCACTTTGTCTGCATTGGGTTTAAACCGAGCTGGCGTTTGCACTGTCCCTATCTGAAATGACAACGCCTTAGTTTCTTGCTATCTGCTAATTGGACGGTTATGCAGTATTTCAGTGTTGTCTTTTTTATCATTAACTGAGGATCTTTCTGCTGCTGGCATTCCAAAAAACAGCAATTGATCGGCATGTTTTACCAATCGGTTTTTCTGCTGTAGCGCAGTTCTTTGAACCATCATGCTCATCAGCTGACCTGGTAAGATATCATCACGAATTGCTCCGCCTGATAAGTGCTGTGGCTAACCTCACCATACTCAGCTATACCCTGCCTCTTATGATAGAGAAATTTGTCAGGTATAAGCGAAGAGGCGCCCCCAAAACAGCAATCCAGACACAGAAGAATAACCAAGGATAAAAGAACGGTGCCGGAAAATATGCCTTACAGTTTCAATCAAATTGGTGCAAATTCTGTTCCGCCATTATTAACAAAATCTAAAGACTGATTAAGCGTAACAAGGGATTATCATTACCAGAAAAGTAAATATAATGTTTTCAACAGCTTTATAGCTCACTTTTTACAAAGTCTAGCGGCATGTAAATCATCAAGCATTGTAACGCAGAGATTATCCGCTACCCGTAGCGCTTTTTTCTGCTGAATGGAACTGTCGAAGACCGGAAAAAAACACTCGGACATTGTCCGTTATGAAAAGTTTACCATGCCGCTGCGTTTGCAGGGCAAACAGAGAATACAATAGCGAAGGCTATATTTACTAAATTCGGAGAAAAATGTGTCACAGCAAATAATTAAAGATCTGAACATTCGTTACACAGCAAAAAAATATGACCAAACAAAGCGTATCTCAGCAGAAGATATGGA
>NZ_JBFGZY010000139.1:0-10357 GCF_041586535.1 Psychromonas sp.
ATCTATTTAGGCGTAGAAAAAATGGATGAAAGCAAGGCATTGATTGCAGTAACTAGTTGTTCTAATTACAAAATCAATAACACAGCTAGCATTCATTTTAGCAAGTATAAATGAGTAGATAGTTATCGGATTTGGTATAACAACCTCCTATGGTAGAATTTGCAGCATAGTGTGCAGGCAATCAGTTTTTTACTAAGAAGACATAGGACGTTAAATGAGTAAATGGTTGAACGCTAACCCGCAATTGGAACAGCCGAAAAAGAGGACATTTCACAAAAGGAATGTAACTCTGGCGCTGCTTCTTTCTGCCGTTTATATAATGTTATGTTTTTACACACCACTCTATTTATACAATTATGAGGCTTCAGTATTTTATAGCGGTGGTCTGTTATTGATGATTTTTCCCCCTGTTGTATTGCTATTTAAAAAAAGCAAAAAGCAACTCGCCCATATTGCATTATCCATGATGGGCATCACTCTGCTCATTGTCAGCTATCAAGAGCAGCATTATCTCCCCGTCTGGTCCTTCGTTTATATTTACAGCGCGATGTTCTTATACGGAAATCCAAAAGGGTTATTGCTGACCATTACTTATTACCTGGTTATTTTATTGCTCTCACCCGGTTGGCTGGGTGCACCTTTTGAAGGTGATGATTATATTTATTTCACCTCTATAGCGCTATTGAGTGCCAGTATTGCTTATTTTTTTGAGTTTTTACGCTGTAAAATATTGGCTGGATTAACAACACCGGCAAAAGAAGCGGAAAAAATAAACATAAAAGATCCCTTAACCGGACTGTACAACCGTCTGCATTTTGATAACTTTTTTAATAACGAAATGAATACAGCAAAACAGGCTAATACTTTATTAGCCTTTGCCATCCTTGATGTTGATTATTTTAAACCTTTCAAGAAAACCTACGGTCGACAGGCAGCAGATCAGGTTCTAATCTCAATATCCGCTTTATTGAAAAGCAAATTAAGACGCGCCAGCGATACTGTTTTCAGAATGAGTGATAACCAATTTGCTTTGTTATTTACAGTCAAAAATGCATCAGAAGCGTTACTGATGATTGAAGCAATAAGAAATGCTGTTGAGCAACTGCAAATCCAACATGCAAACAGTGAAATATCGCACTTCCTCACCATCTCCTGCGGATTAGAAGTGATCAGTGCTGAGCATGCCATAAACGATCAACTTGCCTATAAAATATGCTCCGCGCATTTAGTTAAAGCACAAGATCGCGGACATAATCAAACAGCAAGTGATGTGGTGTAAATCCCCATCGCCCCCGTTCAGGCGAACGCTTCAAACAAGGCTGGTTATGTAGAATAACTGCACGGCAGAAACATACTTTTGTACAAAAAAAAACCTGCTGGGTATAAACAAACATCTTAATCTCAATATCCCTAAGTTATTTGCCAGATTCCGCGCTTAAATATGCAATTGCCTTGGTCATTAAAAGATAGTCGCGTAAAATGCCGCCTTTATTTTTTTACTTAGGACCATTTATGCTAAACCCTGTTTTACTCTCAGTATGCGCAATGCTTGCTTTATCTTTAATGCGTATTAATGTCGTTGTGGCATTAACATTAAGCGCACTCATTGGCGGCTTAACTGCAGGTATGTCACTCGGTGATACCGTCAGTGCTTTTGAAGGCGGCCTTGGCGGCGGCGCAACCATTGCGTTAAGTTACGCCATGCTCGGCGCATTTGCTGTGGCCATTTCTAAATCAGGGATCACTGATTTACTAGCACAAACAGTCATTAATAAAGTGCATGGCAGACACCCGGATCATTTAACCTACGTTATCAAATATCTGGTGCTGTCATTAATTCTGTTAATGACTATCTCATCGCAGAATATTGTCCCCGTACATATCGCATTTATCCCTATTCTGATCCCACCTTTACTGAGCGTATTTTCAAAATTACGTTTAGACAGACGGTTGGTTGCCTGTATATTGACCTTTGGCCTAGTCACCCCGTATATGGTCTTACCTGTCGGTTTCGGCGGTATCTTTTTAAATAATATTTTATTAAAAAACCTCCATGATAACGGCCTGCAGGTTACTGCCGGCCAAGTTCCAACAGCAATGATCTTACCCGCCTTAGGTATGGTCACCGGTTTATTGATTGCGGTATTTTTCAGCTACCGTAAACCGCGGGATTATGCTCAGGAAGAGCCCATAGTTGAACGGCCGGAAGATCAACAACCGGAAAAACAACAATTTAACAAACGTCATATCCTGATTGCGGCATTTGCCATTATTGCCACATTAAGCGTACAGTTATTATCCGGCTCGATGATTATCGGTTCATTAGCAGGGTTTGTTGTCTTTACTGCAGGTGGTGTGATTGCGTGGAAAGAAACGCAGGATGTGTTCACCAAAGGTGTGCATATGATGGCAATGATCGGTTTTATTATGATTGCGGCCGCGGGTTTTGCTGCAGTAATGAAAGCAACAGGCAGCGTGGAAACCTTAGTAGAGATGCTATCAACCAATATAGGCCAAAACAAACCGCTGGCAGCATTATTAATGTTAATAATTGGTTTATTGGTAACCATGGGAATCGGCTCTTCTTTTTCGACTATTCCAATTATAGCCACTATTTATGTGCCGCTTGCTATCTCATTCGGTTTTTCTTCGATGGCCACCATTGCCCTGGTCGGAACGGCAGCAGCATTGGGTGATGCCGGTTCACCAGCGTCAGATTCTACCTTAGGACCGACCGCCGGCCTAAACGCCGATGGTAAACATGATCATATCTGGGACTCAGTGGTACCTACCTTTATCCATTACAACCTGCCATTAATTGTATTTGGCTGGATTGCGGCAATGACCCTGTGATGCTATTAAGCTAACCGTTGTGCTTTGCGCAAAGCGGTTAACATCGGAAAGCGGGTCAACTGCTTTCCGATATTTTCGAGCTGCGAGCTGAAAATAGCGGATAATTTTTCATTAAATACTTAGCTAAAAACAGCTGTAGTGATGATTAATAAGTAACAACTGGAAGCATGGGTGTCCCGCACTCATTCAATAAAATGATTAGATTAGATAAAATTAAAACTATAAAGCATTGAAATACCGACACTGTAAGTAATTAGCGAGGCGACCGTCGTAAACGCTATAATATTAGCAGCCAAATCCGCATTCGCTCCCATCGCCCTGGCCATAACATAACTTGCAGCTGCAGTCGGCGTCGCTGTCATTAAAAATGTCACCCCTAACTCCCCCCCGGTAAAGCCCAGAAAATAAGCGCCTCCGGTTATTAACAGCGGTGCGCCTACAATTTTTAAAACACTGGCAAAGCAAGTACTCAAACGGTCTGAATGCAGTGCTCTTAAATGCAGACTTCCTCCCGTACACAGCAGCGCCATCGGCAGGCTCATATCCGCAAAATATTGACCGGCATGTATCATCATACCGGGGACGGGTAATGCCAGTAATAAAAAAAACACACCCAATAAAATACCAATAATTAATGGATTTTTGCCAATCGCCTTAATCAGGCTGAAGAGCATCTCAGGAGTTACCTTTCCCTCTCTGGGTGTGAGAATAAAAACAGATAAAATATTATAGAGAATCACATGAAATGCGACATAAACAGCCGCCATAGCAAGACCTGAATTCGAATACACATTAGCGACATAGGCTAAACCTATAATCGCCAGATTTCCGCGAAAAGCCCCCTGGATAATAACAGCGTGATCAGCGCGGTTTTTAATGAACAATTTAGTTAACAATATTGCCAGAAGAAAAAATAACAAATTGGCGACTAGCGAATAAGCAATCCAAGAAAAGTTGATCTCAATATTAGGATCAGATTTTATAATATTAAGAAAAAGCAGCGTTGGTAAGGTGACGTTAAAAACTAACTTTGATGCAGTATCAATGAATTGTTCATTAATAAATTTTATCCGGTTAAGCAGCCAGCCTAAAAAAAGCAGCAGACAAATCGGACCGGTTATTTCAAGCGAGAAGTTAAGCGCTGCTAAAAACATAAATAAATCCCTACAATATCTTTCCCTATGGGAAATAATTATAACTGATTGATTAATTCTATTTGTATTATTTTTTATGCAGCATCCAAATTTAGCCTGCTCCCGAAACAGATATAAGTGCAAATTGTGGCAGATTCCCCCTGCTATTTTCCCGAATAGCTCAAACTTACTGCAATGTTATGTTATTAGTGATTTTTTTTAAGGTAATAATTATATATAATTCAATTAGTTTACCCCGCCTTGTGGCGAAACATTATTGCCGTGGTTTATAACGCCAGAATAAGAAGTGCTCAAAGTATGGGGTAACAATTGATCAGTGTTAATTACCACCGTTGGCAGTTACTGTATCATTATCAAAAGATCAATCAGTCCCCTTAGTTCAGCTGGATAGAACAAGGACCTCCTAAGTCTTAGACGTGAGTTCAAATCTCGCAGGGGACACCATCTTAGAAAAATCAGCTTAGCTTGTTTTTTCCCGCCTACAAACCGCTAAAGAAGATTCAAAGCTGATTACCGATTTCTAAGGCAGAAAATAAAAACAGGAATTATCAGTCTGCAGTAACCCCTTTGAGTATTTTCTACAGACTGAATTTTATGGAGAGTTAAGCGCATCCAGCCCCTCGATGATTAACGCTTAAATAACCTCAACTCTGGATAAGCGACATTCCTCAACACCGCTCTTTTCGCCCCTTTCTGCGTTAAGTTTGCTTGTAATAGCCGGCTATTACTGCACAACCTTGCCTTGAAAGGAACGAAAATCCCGGCATTGAGCTCTACATGAGTCAAAAAAGATAACTTCATCTATTATAATGCCCACTATCCAGAGTTGAGGTTAAATAATAATATGGGTGCCTTTATTCTTGCGTTTTTTTCTTACGGCGCAGCGGAGAAAAACCGGTATCTTGCGCTTCATAGAAGGTCTTATTCAGTACCTTTTTAGGTTTCTGCACTTTTTTAGCGGGTTGCTTTTTCGCTTTTTGATCTGCAGGTTTAACCGCTGCAGTTTTAGAAGCTGTTTCAACAATCCCTTTAAATTTAGGTTTAATACCCTCAACACGGTCAAAACTAATATGCTGCTGCACAAACTCTTCGACTTTTTTAAAGTTTACCCAGTCTTTAGGACCGACAATTGAAATCGCATCGCCCTTCTCACCCGCCCGGCCTGTTCGTCCTATGCGGTGAATATACTCTTCAGTATGTTTAGGAATATCAAAATTAATAACATGGCTGACATTAAGCAGATCTAAACCACGGGAAGCGATATCAGTGGTGATTAATAACTGCATTTTACCACGGGCAAAACTATCCATAATGCTGTTACGGTTGTGCTGCACCAAATCGCCGTGCAACGCTGCCGTACTGTAACCTTTTTCGCTTAATACGGCGCTTAAACGCTCGGTATCTGCACGTGTTGCGGTAAATATTATCGCCTGTTTAATCTCTTCATTTTTAATAAAATGAAACAGTAATTTTTCTTTCTGATTTAAGTTGTCAGCAAGATAAAAACGCTGGGAAATATCACTATGCTGCTGATTTTCTTCACCAATCGCAATACGTACCGGCGCTTTTAATAATTCGCCGGCAAATTCATTCACTTCAGCATGACCTAAGGTGGCTGAAAATAACAATGTTTGTCGTAGACGATGATTCGCCTCTGCATTTACCGCCTTTAATTGCTCTGCAAACCCTAAATCCAACATGCGATCCGCTTCATCTAAAATCAACAACTCCAATCCATGTAAATGCAACAGACCTTTTTTTAGATGATCCACTATTCTTCCCGGCGTACCGACCACAAATTGCGGATCTTTATCCAGCGCTTTAACCTGCTCGTTAAAATTTTCCCCGCCCAGTACCAGGGTAGATTTCAAACTGGTGTTAGAGACTAACAGACGTAACTGTGCATAAACCTGTTTGGCAAGTTCACGCGTCGGGGTCAAAATTAAAACCCGCGGATCCCGTTTGCTTAAAGCACGTGTTTTTAACACACGCTGCATAGCGGGTAGCAGATATGCTAATGTTTTACCCGAACCTGTTTTTGATGACGCCAGTAGATCTTTCCCTGCAACGGCAACGGGAACGGCCTCTGCTTGAATTTTTGTTGCTTCAGTAAATCCAAGATGGGATAACGAAATAATTAAACGGCGGTCAATGGGTAAATCATCTATCTGCAAAGTACTCTCCAAAAGGTAATATTAATAATAATCGGCGTAGTATAACGGCTAATAGCAAACTAGGTAAGTAAATGATCTAATATTGCGCAAGGGAAATTAATGAGAATAATACGAATGAAAGGAAATAAAGGTAAAAAAAAAAGAGCCGATATAATCGGCTCTCAGCAACAGGATTGTTTAAATTGCGCTTAAACCCATTTCAAAAATAAGTTTTTCAGCTGTACAGTCAAAATTCAGGCTAACCTGAAGGGTTACATCGTCACCGTTTATTGTTTCCTGGGTGCTGACTTCTACTGTTGCAAAACGTGCCTTTGCAGCTTCAATATATTTTTCAGATAAAGCGTTAACCGCCTGTTTATCTTTGCCGGTAAAAGGCAGTACTAATACAGTATCATCTTCAGCTATCACACTGCCTAGCTCTACAAATGAGCCGCATGCTTCACATACATCATCGGTACTTTTATCTTGAGACATAATTCCCCCTTAAGGATTGTATTTTGTAGGGTTATTGTAGCGCGCTTTAAAGATAAGCCCAACCAATTTGAGTTAGCTCATTGCATATCTTTTTGAAATTTCAGATTAAGAATTAATCTCTACAGGCTACTTTCTGACGCTGAACAGATAAAAAAAAGGTGATATAAAAATATCACCTTTTTTGATTAAGCTTTTCTATCAGGAGATGGGGAATTTTTCCAACTTCCAGATATTTGCAACATAATCTTCAATGGATCGGTCAGAGTTAAATTTACCCATAGATGCGGAGTTAATAATCGCTTTTTCCGCCCATAACGACTGATCACGATATGTCTCATCAATTTTCTGGTGCGCAGCGCAGTATGATGCGTAGTCAGCCAGACAAAGGTATTCGTCTCCCCAATCAAGCAGACTGCGTTTAATATCGGATAACTCACCCGGTTTACCCGGGGTGAAGAAATCACTGTCTAACCAGTCAAGCACTGCTTTCAGTTCAGGGTTTTTGTAGTAATAATCATACGGATTATAACCTGCAGATTTTAATGCTTTCACTTCGGCAACGCTGAGACCGAAAATGAACATATCTTCAGCACCTATCTCTTCGGCCATTTCGATATTTGCACCATCCATAGTACCGACGGTTAATGCTCCATTCAGGGCTAATTTCATATTACCAGTACCGGAAGCTTCTAAGCCTGCAGTTGAAATCTGCTCGGAAACATCAGCGGCAGGGATCATTTTTTCAGCCAGAGTGACACGGTAATTCGGCAAAAACACCACTTTCAGCTTACCTTTAATACGCTTATCATTGTTGACCTTATCAGCGATTTTATTCAATGCGTATATAATCTGCTTAGCCATATGGTAACCCGGTGCCGCTTTTGCGCCGAACAGAAAGACACGCGGAACCATATCGTAATCCGGATTCTCCAATAAACGTCTGTACAGAGTTAAAATATGCAGCAGATTTAATTGCTGACGTTTGTATTCATGCAGGCGCTTAATTTGAATATCAAAAATTGCATCTGCTGAAACCTCAACATCAGTCAACTCTTTAATTATCTTAACTAACTCAACTTTATTGCTGCGTTTAATATCCATAAAACGTTTTTGGAAAGCAACATCGGTCGCTTTAGGCAATGCATCTTTTAATTTATCGAGATTTACCACCCAATCAGCACCAACAGTCTCATCATATAAGGCAGATAGTTCAGGGTTACATGCTTTTAACCAACGGCGAGGCGTAATACCATTGGTTACGTTAACCAGTTTGGTCGGGAATAACTGATGGAACTCAGGAAAGAGGTCTGTTTTCACCAGGGCTGAGTGAACCGCAGCTACACCGTTTACTTTGTATGCAGTAACAACACATAAATTAGCCATACGCACTCTGCGTACATCGCCTTCTGCAATAATAGAAAGCTTGGCTTTTTTCTGATCATCGCCAGGCCATTTTTCTTCAACTAATTGTAAAAATTGGCTGTTGATTTCATAGATAATTTCCAGATGACGGGGTAATACTTTTTCAAACAAACCAACAGACCACTGCTCTAAGGCTTCAGGTAACAGGGTGTGATTTGTGTAGGCGAAGGTTTCTTGACAAATTGCCCATGCAGCATCCCACCCAAGGCGCTCTTCATCTACTAAAATACGCATCAACTCAGGAATAGCGATAGTCGGATGGGTATCATTTAATTGAATAGCCACTTTTTTAGCAAACAATGACCAATCTGTATTGGCACGTTTAAAGCGACGAATAATATCTTTTACTGAACAGGCACAGAAGAAATACTGCTGTATTAAGCGCAACTCTTTACCTGCTTCTGTCGAATCATTCGGATATAAAACTTTGGAAACGGTTTCCGCTTGCGACTTTTCTGCCTGCGCATCAACATAACCGCCGGCATTAAATACATCCCAGTCAAATGCTTCATCAGCTCGACTTTCCCATAAGCGTAAAATATTTACCGTTTTAGCCGCATAACCTACGATTGGAATATCCCATGGCACACCTTTGAGTTTTTGCCCAGGATGCCAGACTTTGTAGGATTGGCCATCATTTTCGAAAACTGTTTCCACATATCCATATAAAGGTACATGCTGAATAGACTCCGGACGGCAAATCTCCCATGGATTGCCGTACTCACGCCATGTATCAGGACGTTCAATTTGACGGCCATCCTGAAATGACTGGGCAAACAGACCATGCTCATAGTGGATGCCGTAACCAATTGCCGGATAACCCAAGGTTGCCAGTGAATCGATAAAACACGCCGCTAAACGGCCCAGACCGCCATTACCCAGCGCCATATCCGGCTCTTCATCACAAATATCGTATATGTCTTTACCTAAGGCTTTTAACGCTCCCTGCGCGACACTGAATAACTCTAGGTTGTGCAGGTTATTAGAAAGCAAACGTCCCATCAAAAATTCAAGTGATAAATAATTTACCGCGCGGGTATCATGGCCGGAGTGATTTTTTTGTGTTTTAGTCAGTTTATCAAAAACCAGCTCGTTTACCGCATAACAAGTGGCATTCCACCACGCCTTGTTATTGGCCTTATCCTGAGAGGTACCCAACCCTTTTTGTAAACGATCTAAAATTGCCTGCTGCATCTCTTCTTTTGTGCACTCCACTGCGGGTGCTACTACTGCTGATTTCTTAGTTTTTGCTTTTGCTGCCGTCTTTTTAGGCGTTGTTTTTTTCTCTGTTGTCGCTTTTTTTACCGCTTTTCCTGCAGTTTTTTTCTTGTCCGTTTTAGTCGCCATATTAAGACCCTTACATTCCGTATAAATAATTGCGTGATTTTCATCAAAGGTGAAAATACGCGCCTTTCTAGTTAAATGACAAACTTAGTTGAATTATAATTTGCTTAATTTCACTTCTATTGTGTATTTTTCAAGTTACTGATTATGGACCTTCAAAACGACAATAACAATATTGTCAATGTACAATATTTATACATTTTTTTTCTGCACCGGTAAAATAGCGAAACTATTTAGTAATGCTGAATTTTCACCATAATGAATAAAAAAAATGATAAAATCAGTTTTTATTTTTTATAAAAGTGATATCAATATATCTAACAAAAATTGAATATCACCATTCTTACTTTTCAGCAGACTTAAAATCAACTGCAACCTGCATAGTTGAATGTTTTTTGTGGAGTTACTCTCACTTAAAGCGCCTTTATGAGTTTGATTTTAAAAAATAACAGACTACTTTAGTGCTGCGATAATAATACCAATTCCATTAATTAGCTGATCAATCTCACAGGCTAAAGTGAACTACTTCTGCGTTACAAGTTTTGTAAAGGGAGCTACCAGTTACTGCAACTTCCGCCTGAATTGATTCATTTTTTCTCTGTAATATTTGCTCATATACTTAATGGATTTGCTATCACAATCGAGGTTGGAAAAAGTGACAGGCAACTATTTTAAATGCCCAACCATCACGCTCTACTCACCTTGTGCCACCGTGCGGCGTTCTGGATAATTTTTACAGGGAGGTAATACCAAATCCGATAACTATCTACTCATTTATACTTGCTAAAATGAATACTAGCTAGTTCTCATCCAGAAACGTTAACATACTGAAATATATAAAAAAACAGGCAAAAAAGAAGGAAAACTCCGGTAGATTTACTATAATTAATAGTGCTAACCAATTGATTACATTAAAAAAACCGGAGTTTGGAATGC
>NZ_JBFGZY010000140.1:0-10291 GCF_041586535.1 Psychromonas sp.
ATTCTAAGTAAATACCTCGCAACAAAGAGTAAAACGCTTTTAGCCGAACCCTTCGGGCAGCGCTTGTTGGCTCTTTCTACTGCGTTATCGCCTGTTTATGTAGAATAACTACACTACGCAGGCTCTGCCTTGTATAAAGAATCAACAAACTGCTGCAAAAACAATCTCGAAAGATCAAGACCCTAAATGTAGGATAAATGACCTTGGGCACAATTCCTTTTGTCAGTATTGGCGCTTTTTATTTTCAAGCACCGGGTATATTGTATGGTCAAGCCCTCGGGTATGTTATTTTTGGTGTTTTTTCGCTATTATTGACTCACAAGGTATTGCGAAATATAGAAAAAACATAAATAAAAAAGATCCAGCTTCAAGTTATTAATCTGTTTTGTTTTTAATACATCAGAATATTGCTCTAATCGAAACTAATAACAAACTGGATAGTTAAGTGCTCTAAAATTGAGCAGTAGTTTATCTGCAACGAGGGACGCAAGCTATATGCAGCTATCAGATGGGATGATTAATTTTACCATAAGGTTTTTTCTTTTATTTACCACAACGTTTTTATTAAGTGGTTGCTATCAAAGCGAATCAACACTTACAGATAGCTTAATCTACTGTTCTGAAAGTAACGTCCATTCCTTAAATCCGCAGATTAGCCACGATATCTCCAGTCTGGATGCGACAACTCACCAGCTGTATAACCGTTTAGTTAAAATAGATCCGACAAGCAATGCTTATATTCCGGATCTCGCCACGCAGTGGATAGCAAGTGAAGATAAATTGAGTTACACTTTTTTTCTGCGAAAAAATGTCAACTTTCATGAAACAGATTATTTTACACCTACACGTTATTTTAACGCCGATGATGTTATCTTTAGTTTAAAAAGAGTGCTCGACCAGAACCACCCTTTCCACTCGGTTAATCGCGGCAGCGATGCCTATTTTTTTAACCACCCTTATACAGACGCAATTGCCGATATCATCAAAATTGATGATTACACCATCAAATTTATATTGAAAAAAAACGATGTGACCTTGTTGGCCAACCTGGCTGCACATTATTCAGTGATGCTTTCTAAGGAGTACGCCGATCAATTACTGGCTAAGAACGCCGGTGAAAAGATAGATTTTTATCCGGTCGGAACAGGTCCTTTCAAATTTAAAAGGGCCAACAATGCTGGTATCATTCATTATATCAATCACAGTGGTTTTTGGGGTCAAAAGGCAGCAATAAACAACCTCATCTTTGATGTAACAGAAAATAAAACTAAGCGTTATGCAAAACTACTCACCGGCGAATGCGATATCATTACGGATCCAGCGCCCAGCCAGCTAAAACAGCTGAGCAGAAAGTCGAATATTACCCTCAGTAGCCAGCCCACAGCCAATATCGCATTGTGGGCCTTCAATACCAACAAAGTGCCTTTTATTGAAACGAAAGTCCGGCAGGCTTTTGCAAAGGCAGTCGATCAAAAAAACATTCTAAAAGCAGTCTTTTACCAAAGTGCAACAACAACTAATACCTTATTAAATAAACAATCCTGGGCATACAACCTGAGATCAACTGAAATTCAATACCAACCACAGGCTGCCCGCAGTGCCCTTGAAGATATTGGTTTTGACTTTGACAGGGTAATCACCATTCTTACCCCGGCTGACAACTCTATTTTTAATCCTAATTTTCATAAAACAGCGGAATTGATTCAGGCTAACTTATTAAAAATAGGTGTAAAAAGTAAAATTCTCCACCTTAATCAGGCAGCCCTTCACAAACAGCTAATCTCCGGTGATTATGATACCTATTTAACCGGAATTAACGGCAATATAAATGATCCGGATAGTATATTCAGGCCCTTATTGAGCTGTGATTCCACGGTATTAGAAGGTAACTCAAGTCAATGGTGCAGTAAAGAGGTGCAGAATCTATTAAATTCAAATTTGCAGGAGGATAACTTTGCAAGACGCATTAAAAACTATTATAAACTGCAGGAGATTATTCAAGGACAGCGCATTTATTTTCCAATCGCTCATATATTACGCATGGATGCAATGCGCAACAACATATCAGGTATTCAGGTGGATCCTTTTACCGGTATCAATTTCCAGCATGTCAATAAAACAGAAACCGATTAACTATGCTAAATTACTTATTTCGTCGCTTAAATTTATTATTTTTTACAGCATTCGCTCTGTCGATCTTCGCTTTTATGCTCGCTCTTTGGTCAAGCTCCGAGCTCACGGCTAACAATGGCAATTATGTTATGCTGTATGCGCAATACATGATGGATATTCTGCAAGGTCAATGGGGAGCCTCGATCATTAATCAGCAATCCCACATGGTGAATGGGTTAATAGCATTCTCCTCTACGCTGGAACTTTGCCTCGTTGCACTACTTACCTCCATTATCATTGGCATACCGCTTGGTATTTTTGCAGGTCTATACCGTAACGGAGTACTTGATTATACAATTATGTCGATCGCACTGATCGGCCTTGCGTTACCGGCATTTTGGCTGGCGATCATCACCATGATGCTACCAGTCTCATTTGCTCTTGCCCTGCCAATCGATGGTGATATCAGTCCGCTCTATGAAGTTCCCAATATCACTGGTTTTCAACTGATAGACAGTTTATTTGCTATCGAACTATATGGTTTAGATGCTTTTTTCGATCGTTTAGCACATCTGATATTACCCGCAGTTGTATTATCTTTTTTTCTGAGCAGCGAAATAATCAGACTGACACGGCATTCAATATCGCTGGTGATGAAAAGTAATTATATAAAAGCCGCAAATACGAAAGGATTATCTGTTTTGCAGATTGTTTTCCGGCATGTGCTTAAAAATGCATTGCCTCCTATTATTCCGTTGTTAAGGCTGCAGTTAAATACCATAATATCGATCGCTATGGCCATCGAAATTGTCTTCTCCTCTCATGGTGCTGGTGTTTGGTTATTCGCCAGCATTAAAGGCAGCGATTATGCCGCGCTTCCTGCTGCCGTCATTATAATTTCAGGGTTTATCCTGCTCTCGAGCATCATCATCGATATTTTACAGATGCTTATCTCCCCCACAACACGGAGAATATTATATGCTGATAAATAACGAATTTAACGAAGAAAAAATACAATCTCCGTTACAGTATATCTGGGCTCTTTTTAAAAAAAATAATTTTGCAGTTTTTGCCATGTGGGTATCTATTCTCCTGGTAGTGATCGTTTTACTGGCCGATGTTATTGTTCTGCACTCCCCTTTTGTGCAATATCCGGAACATCTGTTACTGCCCCCTTATTGGATTGAGGGCGGGACGACTGAACATATATTCGGAACAGACGACTTAGGGCGGGATGCGCTTGCCCGCTTGATTAAAGGTTTCCAATATACCTTTGGCGGCGCTTTACTGATTACCTGCTTGATATCCTTGATCGGTGCGGTTATTGGTGCCACAGCGGCGTTAACGAAAGGCATAAAAGCCAGTATTCTGCATCATCTCTTAGATGCCCTTTTAACGATTCCAACCCTACTAATAGCGCTTATTTTAATTGTTCTGTTCGGGACAAGTTATCAAAACTGTTTAATCGCGGTATCTCTTTCACTGCTACCGCAGTTTGTACGTGGTATCTACCTTGCCATTGTCAGCCAATTAAGCAAACAGCATATTATTGCCCTGCGACTTGATGGTGCAACCAATATCCGCCTGCTCAGATTCGGCATATTCCCGAATATCCTTGAGCCGCTGGTGACACTTATTAATCAGATTTTTACCATGGCAATATTAGAAATAGCCACCCTGGGTTTCTTGGGGTTTGGCACACAATCACCAGATATTGAATTGGGGAGGTTAATCGCGGATAATATCGAGCTCTCTTTTTTATCCCCCTGGCTTATTATACTGCCGGGCTTGTTGATTTTCCTTACTATCATGATAGTTAATATCTTTACGGAAGGTTTACGCCATGCAATTATTCAAGGAGAAGATTAATGGCCCTTCTGGACATTAGAAATTTAAGTATCGACATCACCACCGCCCAAGGTACGATACGCATGATTGATAAAGCATCATTAAATATTATTGATGGCACAATTCATGGCCTGGTTGGCGAGACCGGCTCAGGAAAAAGTTTAATCGCCAAAGCTATACTCGGGTTGCACAAACCAAATTGGAAAGTAACCGTTGATCGGATGTTTTTAGGCGCAACGGATTTAACCAAACTCTCTCCAACCGATCGGCGCAAGATAATGGGCAAAGAGATCGCCATGATCTTCCAACATCCCCGTTCCTATCTGGATCCGAGTAAAAAAATATTTGCGCAGATTAACGAAGTATTACCGGGTATCTCAATGAAAAACCGTTTGCTGGATAAAATAAAACAGGAGCGGAAAAAAACCTCAACGCAACAGATCAAAGAGTTGTTCCACAGAGTGGGCATTCAGAATGATCAGGCGGTATTAAAAAGTTACCCGCACCAGTTATCAGAAGGTATCTGCCAAAAGGTGATGATCGCGATGGCCATTGCCAATAATCCGAGGCTGATTATTGCCGATGAACCTACCCATGCCATGGAGGCGGTTACTCAGGCTCAAATTCTGCGTTTGTTATACAAATTGAATCAATTAAACAATACTACGATTTTATTACTAAGTAATAACTTCGGCACAATTAGTAACTTATCTGATTTTATCACCCTAATTTACTGTGGACAAACGGTGGAATCCGGCAGTTATAAACAAATTATAGAAAGACCAATGCACCCTTACACCGAAGCGATGATCAAAACAACATTAGACTTTAATGAAGAGATCGCCAGTAAAAGTCAACTGTATACCCTGCCGGGAAACATTCCGTCATTCAACCAGCTGCCGATCGGTTGCCGTTTAGGTCCGCGCTGCGCGCGCGCGCAAAGAACCTGCGTACAATACCCCGATACTGTAAATTATAAAGGCCATATGATTCGTTGCCACTTTCCAACTTTAGATGAAAAAACCTCATGACAGCACTTCTCACTGTAAATAACCTATATAAAAAATACAAAGGCAGTAAATATTTTTTATCTTCTGGCTTTCGTCACGCGATAGGGCCAATAAACTTTACCCTGGATCGCGGTAAAACATTGGCTATTATTGGTGAAAATGGCTCAGGTAAAAGCTCCCTGGTAAAGATGATTGCCGGCGTCATTCCTGCTACCTCCGGTGATATTTTTATTAATGGCATTTCTTTTTCCGCTATGTCACGCCAGGATAGATGTAAATCGGTACGAATTATATTTCAGGATCCCAATATTTCTCTGAACCCTAAAGTCACGATCGGTAAAATATTAACTGCCCCTCTGGAATTAAATACCAGCCTAACGGCAGAACAACGCAAACAGCAAATATTGAAAACATTAGATCTGGTTGGTTTATTACCCGATTATCTCGACTTTTATCCGAACATGTTATCTTCAGTGCAGCAGCACCAGGTAGCCATCGCACGTGCAATGGTGTTAAATCCTGATATTATTATTGCGGATTCAATTTTATCAACCTTAGATACCTCTCTCGGCTTCAAGATCGTTAATATTTTGCTGGAAATACAGGCAAAAAAAGGCATTAGTTGTATATTTGTTTCACATAATATGAATTTGGTAAGGCACATTAGCGATCAGGTTATTGTCATGCAGAATGGAAAAATGGTAGAAAGTAATACAACCGAGCAAATATTTAATTCGCCTCAGGAAGCAACCACAAAAAGCCTGTTACAGAGTGAGCAGCCTGATTACCGGAAGTGATTTTAATTGTTTTTTCAGCAGTTCATTGGCGCTTTATAGCCACACTGCTTCAAGGTGCAAAATCAGCTTCCGCCATTCGAAGGGGCGGCTAAAAGCCTTTTGAGCTTTGTTAGTTCAGTTCACAGACGACATGCCTCCGGCCACGACCAAAACTCTTTTATCTCGGACAAAAATTAACCGCGCAAAGCCAACACACCCTAAAAATATTGTAACTAAATCAAAGGTTTTATATAAAAGGTGTTATTATTAAAATTATTTGTTTTATAATGGCAAATCATTACATTCTCAACAACTTCAACGCGTGCTGTTAAATAAAAAGAAAAATATAATCGCTGTGGTTGATAAATAAAGAATAACTCAATATCTGAGCGGCTAAGAATAATTCGATACTTATTAACATTAATAAGTATCCATTTTAATAAATTAAAACATAACGTCCTGAATATCATGGAGTGAATTTCAATGAAGCATTACAAAAGTGCAATGTGGGTAATTTTTTTATTCACATTGTTATTAACAGTCGTAATCACCTTTGCGGCAAAAATTATTTTCACTCCCCTTATTTCTGAGCAGCAAAAACAGGTAACAGAAACATTACGTTTACATGAAACGCCAGTGATATTTGACCGTTCAAGCTTAAATAAATTAACAGAACAAGCCCAATTTGATTATATTAAAGTCAGCAACCAACAGTTAATGCAGCCCCTGGTTTATCAAAAAAAACCGGCATTTACCGCTATCGAACTGTTTTTTAATATTCCCCCAATTGTTGTTCCTTCAGATAATAGTGATCAAATCCTTGAAGTTAAGATTAATAATAATCAACTACTTGGGCGAGTTCAGCAGATTCTTCTGGCAATTTACAGCACGTTAATAGCACTATTTATCATGATAAGTGTTACCTTCGGGGGCCTGTTTAAAAAGACTGAAGCAACCCTGACCCAAAAAATAACGGAGATAAAGGGAGAAAACGAAGAACATCAGAACACCATCAATGAACAGCAGGAAAAAATTGAGTCATTAACGCAGCAGGCAAATATGGATAACCTCACCGGCCTTGATAACCGTAATGCATTTCGTAAAGCATTAATGGTCATTTTGGGGACACAAGGTGAGCCCAAAAATGCCATTTTATCTATTATCAGAGCCAGTGAGTTAATGTCGATCAACTCACGCCAGGGATTCCAGCAAGGTGATTTATATCTGGAAAACCTTTCCGGAATCATCACCAGGGTAGCCTCTCAATACAAAAACACCTCGATTTACCGAATCAATGGATCTGATTTTGCTCTGATCGCTGAAGATATGAGTATTAGCGATGCTAAACGTCTTGCAGAAGAATTAAAAACGCAGTTTGACCAATATCAGGTGCTGCATGAACTCGACAGTATGGCTTACAACGGCATCTCATCAATCATTTCCGGACAACTGCCCGAACAGGTATTGGCAAGAACTGATATGGCATTAGCTAAAGCACAAACTGAAGGGGTAAACAGTTGGTCGTTCCAGTATCATAATGATGTCGACAGCCTCTTTGGTGAGAAACATTGGCATGTGATAGTAGAAGGAATCATAGCCCAAAAAGGGATCACATTATTGCACCAGCCGATACTTGCTATCCACAAGGATATGAAAGGTTATGAAGAAATTTTCACCCGATTTATTACGGATAATGACCAGACCATACCTACTGATACTGTTTTTGCTATGGCTCAGCGGATCGATAAGATTGTTAAACTTGAACAGATAATTATAGAAAAAGTAATTGCACAGTGCCGCAATAAAAAAGACCATAGCAGTCGCTGGGGGGTCAATATAAGCAGCACTGCTATCCAAAACAGCAGCTTCATCGTATGGTTAGAAAGACTGTTATTACGCGAGCCAGATATTGCCGCATCAATCATTTTCGAGATGGAAGAAGAGCTACTGGATATTAACCTTGTCGCTAGTAAACGTGTTTTTGATATGCTAAGACGCACGGGTACCCGCTCTGCAATCAGTAACTTTGGTAAAGGGATCGGCTCATTTAGCTTATTTAAAACGCTTAAGCCTGACTTTGTGAAAATTGATACCAGTTTGATAAGCGATATTGAACGTGACAATGCCAATCAGCAATTTGTCAGAATGATCATTGATGTAGCTCACCGCATGGGTTGCCGTGTTATTGCCGAAGGTGTTGAGCATCTGGAACAAAAACAGATATTGGAAACAATGTATGTGGATGGTATTCAGGGTTTCTTAATTGCACGCCCTACTCCCCTAAAGTAATTACTCTGCTATAAGCAATCCCCCAAAAGCCCGGCGCTATTAAGTCGGGCTTTGCATATAAAAAATTATTTTTGTACAATGCCGGTGCAAATAACTTCACCCTCTATTTCAAGGTTTATCAATGCCAGACGCTCTTTCACAAAAACAGTTGTTTTCTCTAAAAAAACTGAACAAATCGTTGCGCCGTTCCACGGGCCAAGCTATCTCTGATTACAGTATGATTGAAGATGGTGATCGTGTCATGGTATGCCTGTCCGGCGGGAAAGACAGCTTTACTATGCTGGATATTCTGCTTGAACTGCGTGAAGCAGCACCAATCAGTTTTGAGATCATCGCGATTAACCTGGATCAGAAACAGCCGGGTTTCCCTGAGCACATTCTGCCTGAATATTTACAAAAATTAGGGGTTGATTACCGAATTATAGAAGAGGACACCTACAGTATTGTCCAGGATAAAATTCCCGAAGGGAAAACAACCTGCAGTTTATGCTCACGTCTGCGCCGCGGTATTTTATACCGTACAGCTAAAGAATTAGGTGCGACTAAAATTGCACTTGGGCATCACAGGAACGACATGCTGGCAACCATGATGTTAAATATGTTTTTTGGTGGAAAATTGAAATCAATGCCGGCAAAATTAGTTTCCGATAATGGTGAGCATGTTGTTATTCGCCCGCTGGCTTATTGCAAAGAAAAAGAGATTGAAGCCTATGCAGAGCTCAAAGAGTTCCCGATTATCCCCTGCAACCTGTGCGGCTCACAACCTAATTTACAGCGCCAAATCATCAAGAATATGCTTAATGAGTGGGATGTGCAGTTCCCCGGACGTTTAGAAACCATGTTTACTGCAATGCAGAATGTGGTACCTTCACACCTTTGTGACACTGCCCTTTTCGATTTTAAAGCGATCAACAAAGAGTCCGGCATTATAAACGGGGGGGATATCGCTTTTGATAAAGAAGAGTTAACTCATCAAAATGAAAAAGCCATCCCGATTGAAGTACAATATTATCAACAGCATCAAACGCTGGACATTAAAGAATTAGTTTAGACTACCGAATCTTTCGTTTGTTATAGATCATAGTATTGTCTATTAGCAATCAAGAAGTTAGATTTTTCTAAAAAAAAGATAGGCTTAACGTAATAGTCATTTATAATCGACGGCAATTTTTAATTTAACACTACAATGGAGAAAACCATGAGAACACCACTAGTAATGGGTAACTGGAAATTAAATGGAACAAAAGAGTCTGTAACGGCTTTAATTAAAGGCTTAGAAGCAGCAGCAGATGCAGCAACAAATGTTGAAGTTGCCGTTTGTCCACCAGCTATTTTCATCGACCAGGTTGCTAACCTTGTTGCAAATAACAGCATCGAATTTGGTGCTCAAGATGTAAGCACTAACGTTTCTGGTGCTTTTACAGGTGAAACTTCTCCTGTAATGGTTAAAGAGTTCGGTGCTAAATACAGCTTAGTTGGTCACAGTGAGCGTCGTCAGTACCACAACGAAACAGATGCAGTTGTAGCTGCTAAATTTGTTGCTATCCAGGCACATGGTTTAGTACCTGTTTTATGTATCGGTGAAACACTGGAAGAACGTGAAACTGATAAAACCTTTGCTGTTGTTGAAACACAACTTAAAGCAGTAATCGATGTTGCAGGTATTGATGCATTAGCAAACTGTGTAATCGCATATGAGCCAGTTTGGGCTATCGGTACGGGTAAAGTTGCAACTTCTGAGCAGGCTCAGGAAGTTCACGCACACATCCGTTCTTGGTTAGCAGAGCAAAGCAAAGTTGTTGCTGAAAAAGTACAAATCCTTTACGGCGGTAGCGTTAAAGCAGCAAGTGCAAAAGAATTATTCGCACAACCTGATATCGACGGCGGCTTGGTAGGCGGTGCAGCATTAATCGTTGAAGAATTTGTTGGCATTATCGAAGGCGCTAAATAGTCCTTTAATTTAAGATCAATAAAAGGCGCTATTAAGCGCCTTTTTAGTTTCCAGCCTAACTTTCCCCGCAACAGCAAACTCCCCCCTTTCAGATCAAGACCGCAAAGCCTTCATGCAGAGAGCAAAATCTTTAGCTTTATAATAGTTGCTCGATAAGCTTTATTTATCTGATCTTCCGCACCTGTTTTAAGAATAAATCTGCCTGTAACGTTCTCCTAAACAGTCAATAATAACTTGCTGCCGCTCCTTCCAATTCACCACCATAGGAGCTTGTTCCTCCAGATAAATAACCGTAACGCCTTGGA